>JAGQQQ010000145.1 GCA_020426125.1 Planctomycetaceae bacterium | reverse complement strand
AAAGCCAAACTGACCATGAGAAAATTCTACGGTTTCCGCACCGAACAAACCCTGGAAGTCGCGCTATCCCATAACCTTGCAAAACTTTCCGAACCAAACCACACCCACACATTCTGGTGAGGAGGCCACTTTTTTGAACGATTCCCCAATCAGCTTCGGGCCATCTACAGAAGGCGTGGTCGCCCCCAATTCGACAATTGCGTCAGAGATTTCGCCTCACATCTCAGTGGACGAACTCGAAATCACCGACTGAGTGATGGATGCCCTTCAAAACGGGAGAAAAAACGAAGGGAGAAATGAGGGTGATTCTAAAGATCAATAAAGAAAGGACTCAGGGCGATTTGCCGTAAGTCCTTTCTCTCAAAGGTGCCGAAGGTGGGACTCGAACCCACACATGGAATTACCCATACCGGATTTTGAATCCGGCGCGTCTGCCGATTCCGCCACTTCGGCGATCCGGGTTTTCCCGAGTGAGACCGTTCTGCCATCTCTCGATTGCAGAATCACCTCACCGAAAACCGTTCGTTCACAGCATCAATTTAAGCAGTATAGCGAGATTTTCCAAGGCGAGAAGAGCACGACGCTGGTTTCGAATTCCGACGTCATATGGGGGTGCCGATTGACGGGAACCGATAACTGCTCGGTCCCGATCTGAGGGAGGCGGAATGGAAATTCCTTGAGCAGATGACGGGACGAGACTGGCAGATGGTTTCAACCCATTCCGTCGCGTGCGCCTTCGATTTCGGCTTTGGCTGGGTCATCAAGAACCGCGAGGATGGGATGCTCCCTTAAAAAAGGGTGCGTGTAAGCTGATCTGACACTGGGAATCTGATTCCAGTCGATGAGGCTTCGTGTTCAATTTCTGCGACTCGTTGCACGTTCACAGATTCCGACGCCGAAGCTCTTTCTCTGCCAGTCGCACGTGCGGTATCCTATTCTCCTTAGGGCCTCCTTTCAGGGGGTGAACCGAAACGTTCCATTGCCTTCCGAATCTCGAAGCCCCTCTTCTTTTCGGCAAGCCCCCATCGCCCCAAATCGCACCCGGTGATTCAGGAAAGATTGCCATGACTCCGTATGGAAAAGTGGCTCAAGCCGCCATCGCATCCATGAGCCTGCTCGCAGAGAGATATTCTCCCAAGGGGGGAGTTCGACTCAACTCTCGAGAGATTGCTCAGCAGCGAAAACTCTCCCAAGCGATTGTGGCGAAGGTGCTCACCACACTTTCCCAAGTGGGACTGGTGATGGGCGCCCCCGGACCGGGAGGAGGATATTGGTTGGCAAAAGATCCGAACGAAATCTCTTTGCTCGACGTGGTGAGTCCCTTTGATCGGTTGGAAGAGACGTTGGTTTGCCCTTTTGGCGAGGGGTGGTGTGGAACGGGACCGCAATGCCCATTACATGAACAACTGGATGGTTTTCGACAACAGGTCTCGACGTTTCTCGCAGAGACGACACTCGCCTGTTTCCAAAAGAGAGAAAACCCGGTTGGGCCACCTCGGATCGTTCCATTTGACCTATCCGGGCCACCGACGAAGACTTGAGAAGCGGACTATCGCAAGAGTCATCGACGTTCCCATTCAAATCGAGACGTCGAGCGGGAATCGCCTCTGGCGTCTTGATAGGTCCGGTCAATCAGCAAGAGCATCTCGATCCATTGAATCTGACGTGCCAGTTCGCCAAGGATGGAACCGTCGGTTCTTTCCGCCTGTTGGCACAAGTCGACGAATGCGAACGGATCCCAGCCTGTTCTGGTGATCAGCCGGGAGGGCCATTCCCCCACGAAAGCCTCGTCGAAGTTCTCGCAGGCGAGTGTTGCGAGTTGAGCCAATTCGAGAAAGACGGGATGTTGGCCGACTCGCCGGAACCAATATTTCGAGTTCCCGTAATCGGGTTCACGCCGGTGCATGATCGCGTGCCAGTAGTCCCCGTTGCGGTGACGTCCCTTCCCTTCAATCGACTGCGACAGAGAATGGCTTTCGTCCAGTCGATCATGAACCTGGAGCAATCCCGCGTGAAGCGCTGAGAGGTCGACTCGAGAAGCGACATCGCCTGGTGAGTACGAGGCAATCCTGTGCGCGAGCCAAGTGGGAATGGTGAAGAGCGTCGGCGTCAGGCTTGGCCGGTCCTGTTCCTGCCATCTCGCTTCCACGGCTGGGAGAACGGGACATTTTCCTGAGTTCACTCGCTCCGCAACGGCTTGCCATAGGTCTTCCGTGGTCGGATGAGCGGATAACACGTCCTGCCGGACAACCGCAATGGCGTTTCGCCAAGGGGGAGCAACGAGCACCGCGAGTTCGGGAGGAAGGCGATTCCAGAGCAATTCCCCGACAATCCCCAAAGGGTGGATCCCTTCAACGGCATGTTCCTCGTCGGCGAATCGCGTCTGGCTCAATGCCCAAGCGGATTCCCGTCCTAACGCGATCAAGGGAGCCTCGCCGGGATTTCGCCCCCAGGAACTCAGATTCTCAACGGCCACGAATTCCACCATGTCGTCTTTGCCCTCGCCTTCTTCAGTGGTCTCGGTTCAGCTCGGTAGTCTCCAGCCTAACCTCGTCCCGGGCAGGTGTTCAACAGCAGCCGTCGACGTCTTCTCTCCGTTGGCACGAAAGATTTGTTACGATCCAACAATGGTTTCCCCACTCAATTGGTTTCACTCATGCCCCGTCCCATTGTCTGTTTGACCCTGTGCTTTTTTGTCTGGTGCGGAGCGCTTCGAGGTGAGGATCGCCTTCCAAACATCGTGATCCTGCTGGCGGATGATCTCGGATACGGCGAACTGGGCTGTCAGGGAAATCCGGAGATTCCGACTCCGCACATCGACTCCATCGCCACCAACGGTGTCCGATTCACGCAGGGATATGTGACGGCTCCCTTTTGTAGCGCGTCCCGGGCGGGATTGCTGACAGGGAAATATCAAACCCGGTTCGGTTACGAATTCAATCCGATTGGGGCGCAAAACGAGGAACCGGAAGCGGGTTTGCCCGTTTCGGAAAGGACACTCGCGGATGTGCTCGTGGATGCGGGATATGTCACTTGTCTGATCGGCAAATGGCACTTAGGCGGCACGGCAAAGTACAATCCGATTCGCCGCGGATTTGATGAATTCTTCGGTTTTCTTCACGAAGGCCATTACTATTCCCCCCCTCCCTATCGGGGAACAACGACATGGCTCAGGCGGAAGGTTCTTCCGGGCGGCGGCGAAGGCCAGTGGACGTCCGCTGACGGTCACACCACTTACACCACCCATATGGGAAATACGGAACCGGACTATGACGCCGACAATCCAATCTATCGCGCCGGGCAGCCGGTGACGGAACAGGACTATCTCACGAAAGCGTTCACTCGTGAGGCGGTTGATTTTATCGACCGCAACGCGGACCGTCCGTTCTTGCTTTATCTCGCGTATAACGCGGTCCACAGTCCGATGCAGGCAACGAATGCCGATATGCGGCGATTCGACCACATTGCGGATCGCCAAAGGCGTATTTTCGCCGGGATGTTGGCGAGTCTTGATGACAGTGTGGGAGCCATTTTGACGACCCTTCGAGACCAGGAATTGGAGCGCGACACGATCGTGTTCTTTCTCAGTGACAACGGCGGACCGACTGCGGAGTTGACGTCCAGCAATTTTCCCTTACGAGCTGGAAAAGGAACCGTTTACGAGGGGGGCATTCGGGTTCCATTTCTGATGCAGTGGCCGGAAACGCTCGACTCAGGAACAGTATGCGAGACGCCCGTGATCTCTCTCGACATCTTTGCGACCGCATTGACACAGGCGGAACTCCCAGTGGCACACGATTCGACAGCTGATGGATCGGATCTCGTTTCCCTGATCCAACAGCCAGAGCGTCCGAGAGAACGCACGTTTTTTTGGCGAACAGGACAACGAAGAGCATTGCGATCCGGCGACTGGAAGCTCGTCTGCCAACGGCACCAGCAAGGAACACCCCAATGGGAGTTGTACAACCTCGCCGAGGACATCGCGGAGGAGACGGACCTTGCGGCGAGCCAACCCAATGTCCTGAAGACGATGGTGACACGATGGGAATCTTCGAATAGCGAAATGCGGGATCCCGTGTGGGCTCCCCATCGCTAAACCGATCAGCTCGAGAATCCCATTCTCTGACAATCTCTGATGGATTCGAAATGTCATCCGTGGTTCCTGTTGGCGGGGATCACACAGTTCTCCTGCAGTGTCGGCACGCACTCAAACGGAATTTTTCGCACACGCAACGGGGCTCGGATGGCATGAGTTCCTCACAGGAATCGTGTTGTAAGGATTCTTTCGCCGCTGTGACTGACGGATAGAAGGGTCAACGTGGCTGGGAATGGAAAAAGTTGCCTCGATTCTCTGCATCCCCCCGGCCGTGTTGTTTTTCGGAACTAGCTTTCCGAGATGGATGCCATTGAAACGACCTCCCCTTGGTCCAGCGCTCTCGAACCGTGAAAACACACTCACTCAAAAAAATGATCGGGCCAAACCGCAGGAATGTGGGCCTGCAGTTGACGATCGCACAGTTCGTCTGCCTCGTCTGCGCGATCTGGTTCCAAGCGTTTGTTGAGTCTGCGGCCGCGCCTGCCGACTCCTCGTTTCTCCTGATCCTGGCATTTCGGATTGCCACTGCCGCTTGGTTCGCAGCGATCTATTTCTGTTTCAGTTGGTTGATCCTTTCCAAGAATCTGAAACCGGTGGACGCCAAACTGCAACAGCAGCATGCGGAGTCCTTGTTGACGGTGAACGAACTGATTCGGACGCGCGATGCGATCATTTTTGGATTGGCCAAACTGGCGGAATCCCGCGATCCGGACACAGGCCAACACCTCGAACGAATCAGCCTGTATTCCGTGCGGATGGCGTCCGCGCTGCGCAATCACCCAAAGTACAAAAGTCTGGTTGATGCCGAGTTTGTACGGATGATTGGAATCAGTTCGGTGCTGCACGACATTGGGAAGGTTGGCGTCGAGGACCGCATCCTGTTGAAAAAAGGACGGCTCACCCCGGATGAACGAGTCGAGATGCAACATCATCCCGAAATCGGCAGTGACTGTATTCGGCAGATCGAACGCCGACTGGGAAATTCCGACTTCTTGACGATGGCCCGAGAGATCGCGATGAGCCACCACGAACGTTGGGACGGAACCGGTTACCCCAAGGGATTGGCACAAACGGAGATCCCCTTGGCCGCGAGAATCGTGGCGATCGCGGACGTTTACGACGCGCTGGTGTCCAAGCGAATCTACAAGGACGCCATGCCTCACATCGATTGCGTGCAGAACATCGGTGACAAGGCTGGAACCCAGTTTGATCCCGATCTCATTGATGTTTTCTTGACGATTCACGAACAGTTTCGCGATATCTCGACCCGGTTCTGTGATGAGTCCATCGACTTTTCGGACGCGAAACCCGATTTGATCACTGCAAAACAAACCGTTCCCTCTGTTGTCGGTAAAGAACATGGCGGAAAAGACTAACGACCGATATCTGGAAATTTTCCTGGTCCTGATCATCCTCTCCCTGGGGGCGGTTTTGTACTGGATGGATCACGCGCGAGTTGTCGTGTTGTATCTGTTCTTTCTTCCCGTGGTCCTGGCGGGGTTTTATCTCGGAAAGTATTCGGCGGGCGTCTTTGCGTTCCTGTCGGTCATCATTTCCACGATTGTGATCTTCGGTGACATCGGTAACTTTTCGGGCCAACAAACTCCGATTGTGGTCGCGTTGACCCTCATGATCTGGGGGGCGGTCCTGGGGCTGACTGCCATCTTCATTGGGACGTTGAACGAGGAGAAAAACTCCAAGGTCATCGAGATC
>JAGQQQ010000144.1 GCA_020426125.1 Planctomycetaceae bacterium | reverse complement strand
TTCACATCGTGCTGAGTACGACGATCTGGAACCGTATGCCCAAGATTACGTCGATGCCGTGCTCAATAGTTACTTCGGAAGTCCGACCGAGATGGTCGTCTGGGATCGTCTCCCGCTTAACCTCCATCTCGCCGAGGGAGCAATTGCGTCAGCGAACGATCGCACATTAACGTTCGAGTTAGCTGAGCCGCATGGTGAGGTTGCTCCTGGAACGGAGATTCTTTGGGTGAATCCCGATTCCGGAGAGACATCCAGTGGCTGGGTTCGTGAATGGGACGAATCGTCACACTCCGCAACCCTGGACGAAAAACTCGCACAGATCCCCATTGAAGGATCTCCCGTTATCGTCGGCCCGGCGGAGATCCTTGTGCGAGGCCGCCATCTGTACGGCGAACATTGCCAACATTGCCACGGAGTCGCGGGAGATGGTGCGGGGCCGACCGCTCGGTATCTCAATCCCCGTCCTCGTGATTATCGGAAGGGGATCTTTAAATTCACGACAACACAAGCTTCTGAGCGGATTTGTCGCGACGATCTTTCACGGATCATTGAAGACGGAATTCCTGGAACCTACATGCCATCTTTCAAGTTGTTGACGGATGATGAAATGGAATCCATCATCGAGTATGTCATGTGGCTCTCAATGCGTGGCGAGGTTGAATATAAACTGGTCAAGTTCCTTTCCGAGAGCTATACACGAGATGTGGTCTTGGAAAGAATCGCCGATGCGAGAACGAAGCGGCAAGCCGATCTCCAAGCCGCAAGGGAGGCGGGCACCGATCCACCGGACCGTGAGTACGAGACCTATGCGAGCATCCGTCAGGAGTTCTTCGAACTCGCAAAGGATCCTGATGAATTTCCAATCATCTTCGAGGAAACCATCGATCTGATGGTCAGTCAGTGGGAAAGTGCTCAACAATCTGATGCGCTCGTGAGGCCGACGGATCATTTCGCTGATCAGAATGCGAGTGTCGTCGCCACCGCATTGTTGGATCAGGAATCAGTCAAACGCGGCCGCGCATTATATCTTTCCGCAGATCTGAACTGCGTCGCCTGCCATGGGGAGGCAGGTTATGGTGATGGAGCCCAAACATACACGATCACGAAGAACCTCGAAACTGGAGAAGAGAACCCGGAGCCGGGTCTCTACGACCATTGGGGAAATCCCATTGCTCCGAGAAACCTCCACACCGGAATTTTCCGAGGAGGAAGGCGTCCTCTGGATCTCTATTGCCGAATTCACGCGGGGATCAAGGGAACTCCGATGCCAGCATTTGGAGCGAAGCTGAAGGATCAGCAGATCTGGGACATCGTGAATTACGTCTACAGTGTTCCCTATGAAGAGGAGAACGCTGGGACAGGGGAGCCGGCGGCGAAAAGTGGAAGTGATGGCGTCGCCTCGTTGAAGTAGTCTCCTGTCCGTTCCTGTTTTGTCACTTTACTCCCCTGATCAAGGGGAGTTCACCTTCTGACCTGCAATCACAGGCAGTTTTTCAGAGGTCGCAACCGTGAAATGGTTTTGGTGTCTCTTTTTCTGCTTCTGGCCGATCTTGGCACTCGTCGTCTGTTGGGTCGCGCCCAGCTACGGGTGGTGGTTCCCTGGCGATGGTGTTGCCGCATCGCCGTTGGGGGAGCGGATTGACGATCTGTTTTACATGATCCTTGCGATCACTACGGTGACGTTCGTCGGAACGCAGATCGCTTTAGGGTATGTCCTTTTCAAAGGCGCCCGTCGAACGGACGAGGATGTCAACGAGAAGGCGTGGTTCAGCCACGGAAGCCACGAACTCGAGGTAATCTGGAGTGTAGTGCCAGCATTCATCCTCCTGTTCATCGCCTTGTACCAGTTGCAGGTTTGGGCTGAATACCGCGTCAAGGACTCCTTCCCACAGGATCAAATGCGAGCTGTGCTCAAACGTGTTGGTCAAATGCGGTCCGAGAACGACAGCCTTGCTCTCGCGGAGGTGACGGCCCGACAATTCGAGTGGCGAATCCGCTATCCCGGATTCGACAAAGAAGGCAACCTCCTCCCCCTGATGCCGGATCCCCAACCGACGGATTTGTACGCTGTCAATGATCTCCATCTGCCAGCGAATGCTCCGGTGATGATCAATCTAAAAACCCAGGATGTCCAGCACTCGTTTTTTCTGCCCGAATTGCGGGTGAAGCAGGATGCGGTTCCAGGATTAGTGATTCCCGTTTGGTTCCAGGCAAACAATGCCCAGGAGTATCCATTACTCTGTGCGGAACTTTGCGGCTGGGGTCATTACAAGATGAAGGCCCGGTTCGTCGCCGAGCCGGAAGACGCATTTCTCAATTATCTTCGCGAGTTGCACGCTGAGCAGAATTATGACGGCGTTCGCGGCGGCGATGACGAGTCTGAAGAATAATTTCGTTCCGCAATCGAGCGGAATGTTGGTTTGATATGGAGTTAATCAGGTGAGTTCAGTCGCCGTTCCTCACGATGCCCAGGCCGGTCACGGCCATGGCCACGCACACAATCCGGAAGATCGCCTGGCGCTATTGAAGGCGGTGATCTGGTGGTCAACCGACCATAAAGTGATCGGGATCCAGTTCCTTCTGACCACGCTCCTCATGCTAATGGTCGGTGGAGCGTTGGCGCTTGGTGTTCGCTGGCAGTTGGCATTCCCCTGGGAAAACATGCCGATCTTTGGCTCACTCTTCGCGAGTTCTGGGGGCCAGATTTCCCCTGAGTTCTACACAATGCTTTTCACAATGCATGCGACGGTGATGATTTTTCTTGTCATCATTCCAGTGCTTGCGGGGGCATTCGGGAACTTTTTGATTCCTCTGATGATTGGCGCCGACGATATGGCGTTCCCGTTGCTGAACGCCTTGAGCTACTGGTTTATGTGGCCAGCGATCTTTTGTTTCGCCCTCGCCCTGGGAATTGGCCTTGATGGCGGAATGAACGCCGGGGCTGCTCAGGGATGGACGTCGTATCCATTGCTGTCAGCACTTCACTCATCCGCTCCAGGTTCGGAGGCGGCTCAGACATGGTGGCTGCTCGCAGTCACATTTGTGGGGGTCTCCTCGATGATGGGGTCCGTCAATTATATGACGACGATCATCAATATGCGGGCTCCTGGGATGACTCTGTTCCGGATGCCGCTGACCATCTGGGGGATGTTCATTACCGCCATCTTGCAGGCATTTGCGTTGCCCGTGCTGACTGCCGCCGGTTTTATGTTGGTGGCGGATCGCTTGCTCGGGACCTGTTTCTTTATCCCCTCGGGGATCGTCGTGAACAACGCAGACCCCACCATCGGGGGAGGGCAACCGCTTCTGTGGCAGCACCTGTTCTGGTTCTATTCCCATCCAGCGGTTTACATCATGTTACTCCCTGCAATGGGGATGGTCTCCGACATGCTGGCCTGTATGTCCCGGAAGCCGATCTTCGGGTATAAGCCGATGGTCTATTCGATGGCCGCCATCGCTGGTCTCGGTTTTATCGTCTGGGGACACCACATGTTCACCTCGGGGATGAATCCCGCATTGGGGATGACCTTCATGATCTCGACGGTCATGATTGCGTTGCCATCGGCTGTCAAAGTCTTCAACTGGATCGGCACCATCTGGGGGGGACGGCCAGTGTTTAATACCGTGTTCCTGAACTGTGTGGCCTTCGTTTCGATGTTTATCGTCGGCGGATTGTCCGGAATCTTTATGGCGGCCGTTCCCGTGGACATTTATATCCACGATACCTACTTCATCGTGGCCCACTTCCATTACGTGCTGTTCGGAGCCACGCTGTTCGGAGTCTTCGGAGCGATTCAGTTCTGGTATCCAAAGATGTTCGGGCGGAAGATGAGCGAAGGACTGGGGAAACTCCACTTTTTCCTGACCTTTATCGGGTTCAACGGCACCTTCTTCCCGATGCACCTGCTGGGGGTTGCGGGGATGCCGCGCCGCTATGCCGATCCGTATCTGCACCCCTATCTCGAACATCTTTTGCCAATGAATCAATTTATGACGATCTGTGCCTGCCTCATGGGATTCGCTCAGTTCATTTTGCTGTTCAACTTTGCCTGGAGTCTGTTTTTTGGCGAGAAGGCGGGGCGCAATCCCTGGCTCGCCAACGGACTCGAATGGGTCGCCCCCTCGCCTCCAGGACACGGAAACTTCGAATCGGTCCCGGTCGTCTATCGCGGCCCGTATGAGTATTCGAATCCCAATCACGATCAGGACTACTGGCTGCAGACCGAGCCTCCCGCACCGGTGTCGCCGCCGAGTCCAACACCCGCATCGCCCAGCCTCGCCCCAGCCTAGTTCTCTTCGCACCTGCCCTGAGAACTGCACGAAAACGTCCACAAATCACAG
>JAGQQQ010000010.1 GCA_020426125.1 Planctomycetaceae bacterium | reverse complement strand
TGCGAGGAGATCACGGGCTGCTTGGGTTTCCGGATGAAGTCCGGGAGCAATGACCTGCTGAAGAATCAGACCGCAGTTCGTGCAGCGAAGCGACTGGCCTTCGGGAACCAGTTCCGCCGCCACTTCCGATTTGCAGGATTCACACCACATGACGCTCGCTTTCCTTGATTCCGTGTCAAAGTTTCACGGAAAACCAGAATTTCCCGAGGGTCTTACCACGAACCTCGGAAAATAGGCAAGAGGAAGTCGCTCACAGACATGGCGGAGCCCCAGAAAAATTGGCCCCCCCTTGTGAACAAGGAGGGGCCGATGAACGAATCGGGAAACGTTTCGCGATGGCTCTGATCAAGCGACCCGACGATGGGGTTCGAACCGCAGGATTTCGGCGTCCAACTGGACCTGTTCTTGGATCCCTTCAATAAAGGCGTCAAAAACCTGCATGTCGAGAGCAGAGGCTGAGTCGCTTTCGGGGTGGAATTGCACGCCCAGGCACCACCAGTTTTCCAGAGCGGACTCGTACGACTCGATCACGCCGTCCATCGCGGTCGAGGAGACGCGGAAGCAGTTGGCCAGTTGGTCAATCGCCATGTGATGGTCACTGTTCACCCGGATTTCCCCGGGCCCATAGATGTGATCCATCTTGGTTCCGGGTACGATTTCGATGACGTGTCGCAGGCAGTTTTCGACACCATCGCGATGGCACAGCGATCGCATCACGTCTTCCTGAACGTGCTGGAACAGTGATCCCCCACAGACCACGTTCAGGGTCTGCATCCCCGCTCCGATCGCCAGTGTGGGAATTCTCATTTCGAAGGCCATTCGCGCCAGTCGGCGGTCGAAGTCTTCCCGTCTCTGCGGCATGGGACGGGTAATCGGATGCTTGTCGAAGCCCAGGCGAACCGGATCCAGGTCGAGTTTGCACCCCGTCAGCACGAGGGCATCGACCGACTCCAGAATCTTCCGCAAATCGTCATCCTCAGGGAGCGGAGGCAGAATCATTGGCACTCCCCCGGCATGAATCACGCGATCGTAGTATCCGCTGTGAATCCAGGAGAAGGAGAACTGATTTCCCTTTTCAGGGCGGAAATCACAGTTCATCGCGACAACGGGCTTCGTGCTCATGGGTTTCTTCCTTGAATTGAGTGGGTGAGTGTGGCCGTCCCTAAGGGACGTTTGACTCTTGGTCCGGCAAGGACGCTTTTCCAACTGCGACTTTTGGCTGCCTCAAGACGACAAGCCGAATGACTCAATCACGCTTCCACGAACAATTGGGCCTCATGCCCATGGGGAGGAAAGGTGTCAGCAGAGAGAAGGGCACGCTGACGACCGACGCCGTTCTGGTTGGTCGGTCGAACGCGAACCACGTTCATTCGCCAAGCAGTGATCAGCACAACGCCGAGGAGATGCGAACGCATCGGAATCCATTCCTGTTCGGGGACATCGAACTGTCCATTCGGCTCGAATGACCGCTCGGGATCACTCGCAACCAAGCTTGCCGAGCCGTTGCTTCCAGCAGTGGCGATCGGCAAGATTTGCGGAAGTTAACCCGGGGAATCCCCCAGGTAAAGCAAAAAGTTGATTTAGTGGGAAAAATGGTCTTGGCAGGACCTTTGCCCCCCAGATGTTGTGGTCAACGCCGAGTTCTGAACTGGTCGCGGAAACTTTTTGCTGGCGGAGCAGGCAATTCCCGTTGACGTCCCCAGGGATTAAGCGGGTTGTAGATCAGAAATCGTGGCATCCATCGCAGGCAGGCCCGTCCAAGTGAGCCAGCCGTTCGAAACAGCCACGGACGGCCCAAGACCATCGACGCCAACTTCATGCTCAATCGTTTCGATGCCGGTAACAGCTTGCGAAGGGCAAGCTTGTTCCGCCAGACGTAGAGTTGTTCGTGCAGATTGATCTTGACGGGACAAACGTCCGTACAAGAGCCACATAGCGAACAGGCATACGGCAAAGATGCGTGCTTCTCCGCATTCTGCGAGGGAGCCAGGATTGAGCCGATCGGACCGGGGACCGTGTTGTTGTAGCTGTGTCCGCCCGAGCGTCGATAGACCGGGCAGGTGTTCATGCATGCTCCACAGCGAATGCAATTCAAGGAGCGTTTGAAGTCATCGCTGCCGAGGATCTCGCTTCGACCATTGTCCACTAAAATGATGTGCAATTCACAGTCGGGATTGCGGGGACCGTGAAAGTGAGTCGAGTAGGTCGTGATGGGCTGACCGGTCGCGGACCGGGCCAGCAGTCGTAAGAAAATGCTCAGGTCATTCACACGGGGGATGAGCTTTTCGATGCCCATACAAGCGATGTGCAGCTTGGGGAGAGATGTCCCTAAGTCGGCGTTGCCTTCATTCGTGCAGACAACGAATCCCCCCGTCTCCGCGATGGCGAAGTTCACACCGGTGATTCCGGCATCGGCCGAAAGGAACTTTTGGCGCAATTCCTGTCTTGCGCTCTCTGTCAGGTATTGGGGATCGGTGGCCCCCTTTTCCGTGCCAATCTTCTCGTGAAACAGTTCGCCGATCTCTTCCCGCTTGGTGTGGATGGCCGGCATCACAATATGGCTCGGCGGCTCCTCGCGAAGTTGGACGATCCATTCGCCCAAGTCCGTGTCAACGACCTCGAGGCCGTTCCGTTCGAGATACGGATTGAGATGGCACTCTTCCGTGAGCATCGATTTGCTCTTCACGACCTTTTGGACGCCGTGTTTCTGAAGCAGGCCCAGCACGATCTCATTGTGTTCGGCGGCGTCCTTTGCCCAGTGCACCTGAGCGCCGGCCTGAATCGCGTTCGCTTCGAACTGCTCCAGCAAATCACCGAGATGAGCCATGGTGTACTGCTTGATCAGCGAGGCCCTTTCGCGAAGCTCTTCCCATTCCGGGAGTGCCGCGGCCGCCTTGTCTCGTTTCGCACGGACAAACCATAGAGACTGGTCATGCCAGTGAGCCCGTTCTTGGTTTGCGATGAATCGGGCCGCATTCGCGGGATGGGATGTGGCAGTCGCCATGGGTGCTCCCGTTGAGAAATGATGGAATGGACTGCTCGGATTCACGATTCCTTCATTGCCGTGCGTAGAGCCCTTCACGAAAACACCCCGGCGATTGACCGTCGGGGTGGGCTTTTCGACAAGGGGGGGACTCGACGGCGAACTACTCGACAATCGTGGCCTTCTTGATGTAGTCGAGCTTGGGGAA
>JAGQQQ010000143.1 GCA_020426125.1 Planctomycetaceae bacterium | reverse complement strand
TGGGGACCTGGGTGCTGGGCTTCTGCCGCGAGTGCGGCCGCTTTTTTTTTTAAGGGGCCGGCGGCCACCGAGATCTACACGCTTACCCTTCACGGCGCTCTTGGCGTAGGATTCGGTCCAAGAGTCGTGAGCCGCATCCGGGTAGATGGTAAACTTGGGATCGGCTCCCAGTTTCTTCAATTCGTCGACTAAAACCTGGGACCGTTCGAGTGGGACTGCGGTGTCCTTGGCGCCGTGAAAGACCCAGACGGGAAGATGGGCATACGCCTTCACCCAGTACTTCTCCCCGCCTCCGCAGATTGGAGCAACTGCCGCAAGTTTGTTGGGCGCGAAGGAGGCCAGTTCCCAGGTTCCGAAGCCGCCCATGCTCAATCCTGTGACATAAATGCGGTCAGTGTCGACCTTGTAGCGGGCCGAGAGATTGTCGAGGAGGGCGACCAATTCGATCGGCTCCCAGCGACGATCTTGAGGACACTGAGGCGAAACGACGATGAAGGGGAAATCCATCCCTGACGCGATGAGCTTGGGCGGGCCATGCTTCTTGACCAATTCCAGATCATCTCCCCGTTCGCCGGAACCATGGAGAAACAAAAGCAACGGCCATTGCTCCTGATCCTCGTAATTCTTGGGGAGGTAAAGAAGATAGTTCAACCGAATGGGCACCAGCACATCCAGTCGGGCGGCTTGCTGAGTCCCGGACTTCTCCTCCGCGACGGTTACCGCAACCAGGGACACGAGAACGAGACCAGAAATTCCAATCAATCGAGTGTGCATCAGGATTCCTTGTTGGGATGTGGGCGATCGCCCGATTCTATCGATCAGCCTCATCATCGCGAAACGAGGCGAAGGACTGCACAAAGGCGTCCTGCCAGGGTGCCAAGCGGATCGAGTCGCAAACTGAAAAAACCTTGAAGCTCTGTACTGGGCAAGTACGCTGACAGTTGAGGAAGATTATGTGGGAATAGATCACAGTCGCATTTGATTGCAGTGCTCAACGCTCGCTCGTGAGTGATCTTCTCGATGACGATTCAATAAAGAGCAGGAGGAAAACCGTGGCCAAGAAACTTCAAGGAAAAACGATTGCGATCCTAGCGACCGATGGCGTCGAACAGGTGGAATTGACGCAACCGCGTGACGCTTTGAAGGATGCTGGCGCGGACGTCGTGCTGGTGTCCCTGAAATCGGGGAAGATTCAATGTGTCCACCACGATGAAAAGGGAGATCCCTTCGCGGTGGATAAAACCGTTGACACCGTCTCTGCGGAGGACTACGACGCGCTGGTCTTGCCTGGCGGTGTTTTCAACCCCGACGCACTGCGAATGAATGAAGACGCGGTGCAGTTTGTTCGGGACTTCTTCAAGAAGCACAAACCGGTTGGAGCGATCTGTCACGGTCCGTGGCTGCTGGTCGAGGCCGATGTCGCTCGACATCGAACCGTTACCTCTTGGCCCAGTGTTAAAACCGACCTCATAAATGCGGGTGCGAAGTGGGTTGACGAGGAATGTGTTTGCGATGAAGGACTGGTCACGAGCCGCAACCCTGACGACCTCCCCGCGTTTTGTGACAAAATTGTCGAGGAATTCGCGGAAGGTCTACACGTGGGGCAAACGACATAAAGAAACCTTGACAAGCTGGAGTTCAACTGGCGACAGAAAACTCACAACCGAATGGCGTTCGCCCTGCGAACCGTGTCACGGAGCTTGCAGGGCGTTTCTTGCCATAATTCGAAGGGCTCCGTTTTGACGAATGACGTCCCACGATCGACAAATTCATGAGTCTCTCTGTCGCTCCTCACGATAGAGCGTCGTCCACTCGGAAATCTCCTTTGAAGTCATTTCCACTTCGCTGGAAGAATCAACCGGCGTCATTCTTCCATCCTTCGGATCCCAACTGGACCCAATGAGCCTCATTCCGGCGCTGCAGTCGGAGAGGCATCCGTATCGTTCTTGAACCGGCGGACCTACCGCATCGCCATCGTCTGCAGGCGGGTCTGAGTAAAATTCTTCACGAAACGTGTCATACACAACGCGACGAGCACCACACTCCTTGCATTCGACCATCCAGAACAATTCCGGCATCGCCATGTTTTTGTCTCCAGGAAACTCACGAGCTTTTGTCCCTGTCGTTTGATCAGGCGAACCAATGAGGGTTTGTGTCCATTTGCTCCATGAATAACATAGATCGGGTTGTGTCTGACGGCAACTTCAAGCAGCAATCCACTTCTGTAAGGCTCTCTTTTCGTCAGAATGCAGTTCTCGGAAAAGATTCCCGAACGAATTTGGAAGAGCAGCCATCACGTCTGGACACGGCAATACTCCAATGCACTGAACAACGGTCAGCCGATTATTCCTCAGACCACCATCCAGCCCAGAGGACACAGAATACGGAGAAGAGACAAAGGAGGATTGACCGAATCGATATGCCCTGCGCCGTCAAATCAAGAATGCCCAAGGGGGCCACCATCGTCGCGAGAATAAGCCCCTGAGCCATTTGGAATCTGGGATCATTCCTCCGGGACATGCCACTCTCATCTCGATGAAGTTCAGCGCAAAGAATCAGTCAACGTCAGGTGTCCAGTCAAAGGACGTACGCATGTTGTTCTCGAAGCAGAATCCGCCGTCGCCATTTTCGCCCCAAGTAAAGCTGTCCGTCTGATGTGTGAACGGCTTCCTTCCCAGGAATGTGGCCTCGATCTGTTTCTTAATGACCCGCCACACCGGATCCATCTGTGTCACTCTCAGTTTATCGTCGACGATCTCCCAGTGATATTTCGCAGTGTCCCCGCTTGAGAACGTGAGTACCATGATCCGATCTGACCGAACCACAACATCGACGGGGTTGGGATCCCCAGTCCCCGTCATTGTCCACGTCCCAACAAATCGCCGCTCACTGGGAGAAAGCCAGGGGACAAACATCATGATCAATGAAATCACCCCCGCAACGCCAATCACGACGATGGCGATCCGACGGCGATTTCGCGTCGAACGTGAAGGTGTCCTGGGGAGATTTCTTGATGGAGCGGCAACTTCGGGCATCTTCTGCCTCAACTGAAGACGAAAGGTCATGTCGGCCTGATTCTCACAGGCATCGGACGTCCATCGTGCCAACATGTTCGGTTGGAATTCCACCGACAAGACTGGGCTTTTGGACAACGGGATAACGGGATAACGGGACAACGCCAGCCCGGATTGTTCCATGGACAGTCCATTGACTTCGGCAAATCGAGAACAATCCGTGCCCCCTTTGTACTTTGCGTGTGAAGTTGTGAGAAGAGCCTGCGAATTGTGAAGTGGCCCCGGTTTTCGGACCAGTGGTTAAAGGGGAATGCCAATGGTCTGGTGGGGGGGGATGAGGGAAGTTGCCGGTTATGTTGTGTGCCCATCTCTCTGGTGTCGACAGGGGCGGCAGCGGGTTTTGTGTGGTCCCATTCATGATCTGCCCGAACGTTCGAGAAGTTGGAGTGGATGCCGTTGTGTTTGGGGAAAATTGGTTATCATCGATGGTTTGATTCTTCGCTGCCCCGATTGAATGATGCGGCAAAGTCTTGTACTCCAATCTCCCTTAGCCACTTTGTTTCTCATGTGTTTTCGAATTCTGCGTCCCTTGTGCTTCTCTTGTCTCGTTTGCCTTGTGGGAACGCCTCTGGTTTCGGCCGATGATTACTCACCGGCGATCGAGCCGGCATCCGACGAGGGACAACTGGCGATTGAGAACTTCCGGATTCCCGAGGGGATGGAAGCCCGACTCTGGGCGGCCGAGCCAATGCTCGCGAATCCGGTCGCCTTCGGGATTGATGACCGAGGCCGCATTTACGTCTGTGAGACCTTTCGACAAAGCAAAGGGGTCGAAGACAACCGGGGGCATATGAACTGGCTGGAAGCGGACCTGGCCTTGACCGATGTCGAGCAACGACGAGAGATGTTCGAACTGTTTCTGGGCGCCGACGTTCAGGATTACACCAAGGAGCAAGATCGCCTTCGCCTGCTGGAAGATACCGATGGCGATGGAACCGCTGACAAAGCGACAATCTTCGTCGACGGCTTCAACGATGTCCTCGATGGCACCGGCGCCGGCATCCTCGCGATCGAAGACGATGTCTACTACACCTGCATTCCCAAGCTGTATCTGTTCCACGACAGCAACAACGATGGCATCGCCGATGAGAAGAAGGTCCTGAGCGAAGGGTATGGCATTCGTGTGGCGTTCCGTGGTCACGATATGCACGGCCTCACGCTCGGGTACGATGGCCGTATTTACTTCAGCATCGGCGACCGGGGTTTCAATGTTCTCACCAAAGAGGGGAACCGTCTCTACCATCCGGATACGGGAGCGGTCTTCCGCTGTGAGCGGGATGGTTCCAACCTCGAAGTGTTTGCCTTTGGCCTGAGAAATCCGCAAGAGTTAGCTTTCGACGATTACGGAAATCTCTTCACTGGGGACAACAACTCCGACAGCGGCGATCAGGCCCGTTGGGTGCACGTCGTTGAAGGGGGCGATACCGGCTGGCGGATGTACTATCAGTACCTGTCCGATCGCGGTCCCTGGAACCGAGAACGGATGTGGTATCCGTATCGTGCAGACGGTCTCACAACTGAAGTGCAACCGGCCTACATTGTGCCCCCGATCGTTCATCTTGGGGACGGCCCCAGCGGACTCGTCGCGTACCCCGGCGTCGGTCTTCCGGATCGGTATGACAACCATTTCTTCCTCGCCGACTTTCGCGGATCGTCCGTGAACAGCGGCATCTGGTCTTTCGCGCTCCAGCCGAAGGGAGCCTCCTTTGAAGTCATTGACAAACACTGGTTCCTGCAATCGATCCTCGCAACCGATGTCGACTTTGGGTATGACGGTCGGATGTACGTGACCGACTGGGTCGACGGCTGGAACGGCCCCGGCAAAGGCCGTCTCTACACCTTTAGTGATCCCAATCTAAGAACCGCTCCCGAGGTCCTCGAAGCGCAAGAACTGATGCGAGAAGGCTTCACCACTCTCACGACGCAGCGACTCGGCGAACTGCTCGACCACGCTGACCGCCGCGTCCGTCAGCGGGCCCATCTGCAACTCGCGGAACGTGGGGCCGTCGATCAACTCACACAGGTCATTGAGAACGAACAAGGGACCATTCCTCGCATCCATGCGATCTGGGCACTGGGAAAGCTGGTGCGGGAAGGGAAAACGGATGCGGCGACGCTCCTCGCGCTCCTCAAAGACGGAGACGCCGAAGTCCGAGCACAGGCTATTCGGGAACTGGGCGATGGTCATATCTCATCCGCTCGAACGGATCTTGTGAAGCGACTCTCCGCAGGAACGCCGCGAGAACAATCGCTGGCGGCGATCGCTCTCGGCAAACTCGGGACCGATGCGGACTCATTGGGCTCGCTCGTGAAACTGCTCGAATCGAACGCGGACGCGGATGCCGTGATTCGCCATTGCGCTGCGATGGGGCTGCTCGGTGTCGCGACCGAAGACCAGTTGGCGGAGTTGTCTGGCCATTCGTCGCGGTCGGTGCGACTCGGGGCGATCCTCGCCATGCGTCGGTTGCGATCTCCCCTGCTCTCTCAGTTTTTGAATGACGTCGATGCCGCTCTCTCGCTGGAGGCGGCAAGAGCGATTCACGACTTGAATATCGAACTTGCCCTCCCCTCGCTCGCGGAATTGCCCGATGTCGCCCTCATGTCGGATGCATTCGTTCGACGGGTAATGAATGCCAACTTCCGACTGGGATCGGCGGAGAACGCACAAGTCGTCGCTAGCATCGCGGCGAACGGCAAGATCGCGGAGCCCCTGCGGATGGAAGCGATGGACGAGCTCCTGCTCTGGGATGCTCCGCCGAACCTGGATCGAGTCACGAACGAGTATCGGCCAATCGGCGAACGATCGTTGGACGGGGCGACGGCTGCCGTGCGTGCGTCATTGCCGGGGATGCTGATCGGCTCGGATGAGTTGCGTGGAAAGGCCGTTCAACTCGCTGGCAAATACAAGATCCCCGAATTGGGGGATCAACTGGTCGCCATGTTCCATAGTGACGAATCCAGTCCCAAGACGCGTCGAGAGGCATTGACCGCGCTGGTGGCCATCGGCGTAGAGAGCCTGGATGCTCTGCTGGCTCAAGGACTCGAAGACGAAAATGACCTGATCCGAGCACAGGCCTTGCGACTCTCCGCCGAACGGACTCCCGACAAAACTTTGCCGAAGCTCTCTGAGGTTCTCAAGTCGGGAACGCAAATCGAGCAGCAAACAGCCGTCGACGTTTTAGGGAAGATGACGTCCCCTGAAGCCGACAATGTTCTGCTCGAACAACTGAATCGATACCTCGCTGGGAAGGTCGCTCCCGAAGTTCAACTTGACCTGCTGGACGCGGCGGAGTCCCGCAAGGGAGACGATTTCCGAGATCGGTTGGCAAAGATCGAAGCGGCTCGCGACAAGAGTGATCCGTTGTCGCATTACCGGATGACACTTCAAGGGGGAGACGCGGAGCGAGGCTACGCCGTCTTCTTTGGCAATGCGGCGGCGTCCTGCCGTCGCTGTCACAAGGTCAACGGCAACGGCGGCGAAGTCGGCCCCGACCTGTCCGGCGTGGCGAAGGACAAAACACGCGAATACCTGTTGGAATCGATGGTCCTTCCCAGTGCGAAGATTGCCAAAGGCTTTGAAACGGTCGTCTTCGCTCTGGCCGATGGTCGCATCGTCTCCGGAGTCATGCGCGGCGAGGACGCGACAACTTACAAACTCGTCAAACCGACCGGAGAAGTGATCACGGTCGTCAAGGATGACATTGACGATCGCGCAATTGGAAAATCGGGGATGCCCGAAGACATTGTGAAGCAACTCAGTAAATCGCAAATTCGGGATCTGGTGGAGTACCTGTCAACATTAAAGACGCCGGCGCCGATGGAGGGGCATTGAGGAACGGGGTTTGGGATTCGGGGTTCGGGAGACGGGAAGACGTGTTTCGCACGGCCCTGACAGGCCCTTCGGCAGACCGGGAGCGATGACGATGAAAAGCTTTCTTGCGTTCAGTTTGGCGCTGCTGTTGACCACAGGGTGCGGGGCTCAGCCAATGTCTGGGCAGCCAAGCGTGATGGTGGCCCAAGCTCAGTCTGGTTCGGGCGGGACCTCGGCAGCTCCCATTTCGGCTCCACGAATGCTCATCCAAACGGTCGAACTCGCGCTTGTTGTTGATGAGACCGAACAGACCGTCCAGGCGATCCAGGATTACACGAGTTCGCTGGGCGGTTACGTCGAGTCCGTGGATGCGCAGCGATACGATCAGCTGATGCATTACACACTGACACTGAAAGTTCCTCAAGAACAACTTACAGCGGCGGTGGACCATCTCAAGGGCCTCGCCAAGGAAGTCGACCGCGAGCACCTGACAACGGAAGATGTCACAGATCGAGTTGTCGACTTGGAAGCTCGCTTAAAAACATTGCGCGCAACGGAGAGCGAACTTCAAGCATTGCTGGCGGAGTCCCGAGAACAGAAACGGGACGCCGAGAATATCATGGCCATTTACCGCGAACTGACCGAAATCCGCACACAAGTCGAACAGTTTCAGGGGCAACTGGCTTCGCTGGAACAGCGAGTCGCCTTTTCCACCATTCAGTTGACGCTCCGTCCCTCGGGATTGTCCGCCCCCGTCTCCGGCGCCTGGCACATCTTCGAGACGGTTCGAACCAGCGTCCGGCTGCTGATCAAATCCGTGCAATTCCTCACGGACGCCCTCATCTTTGGGGGGATCGTCCTGACTCCCTTGGCCATCCTTTTGGGGGTGCCGCTTTACCTCATTCATGGACTTTGGCGCCGGTTTGCGGGTGGAACAAAGAAGTCGCCAACGGCATAAATGAGATTCTGCGAAGCACTGCGGAGGGAAACGTTCGGTCGTCGGGCAATTCATAGTCCGCCGAAGTTTCACTCAATTCCATTTCACCTCAAAAAATATCATGATGACACCACTCAAATCGTGGGTCATGGTGTTTCGACATTCGTCGTTTTAGCGTTCGAATAGGAGTGCTGGTCATGCGAAGCTGCCTTGTTTTTGCGGTGGTCCTTCTCGGGTGGTGCTCCTTCTCTCTCTCGCAAGTGGAGCGGATCGAACGGGGGAACCTTCGGATCGAGGGGATTCCGGAGATCCCTGCGGAACTCTCCGCACGACTGCGTCAGTATCAGAACACGCGATCGGCTTCGCTGGCCGGTTGGATGCCAGATGGGTCCGGGATTCTCATCACCACCCGATTTGGTGAGACGACTCAGCTCCATGTCGTCCGGGAACCGGGGGGAGCCCGCCGGCAGATCACATTCTTTGATGAACCGGTTGGTGGGGCGGCTGTGAGTCCGGCGAAGGACGCCAACGCGTTCGTCTTCTCCCGGGACGTCGGGGGATCGGAGTTCTATCAACTCTTTCTCTACGACCTGACCACCGGCTCCGATCGCATGCTGACCGATGGAAAGTCACGCAACGGGGGAGCAATCTGGGCGAACACGGGGGACCGTCTCGCCTACAGCACGACTCGACGCAACGGCCGGGACAGCGACATCCATCTTCTTTCCGTAAATGGAGAGTCGACGCCCGTCCTTGAGGAATCCGGGACATGGGGTGTTGTGGACTGGTCCCCGGATGACAGTCTGCTGTTGGTCTCGCAGTATGTCTCCATCAACGAATCTCATCCCCATGTTCTCGATCTGTCGACTGGTAAACTGACTCCGCTACGTGAGACGGACCCCGCATCTGGGCCAGTCGCCTACGGCAGTCTGCGTTTCCATGCCGACGGAACGGGGGTCTACTTCGTTTCCGATGAACAGAGCGAGTTTGAACGGCTCCGGTACCTGAATCGCGCGACAGGTCAGATCGAAATCCTGACGCCCGACATTGACTGGAACGTCGAGGGACTGGAACTCTCTCTCGATGGAAAGACGCTCGCGTTCACCGTGAACGAAGAGGGGTATAGCCGACTGTATTTATTGAACACGATGACGAAAGAACGACGCACGATCGATCTGCCCATCGGACTCGTCGGCGGACTGGAGTTCAGCCCCGATGGTCAGCATTTGGGAATGGTACTCAACACACCGCAGACCCCCAGCGATGTCTTCTCGCTGGACTTGAACACGGACAAACTGACCCGTTGGACGTACAGCGAGACCGGCGGCCTGAACAGTGACCAGTTTGCGACGCCCGAGTTGATTCGCTTTGAGACGTTCGACGGGCGTTCGATCCCCTCCTTTCTCTACAAACCTCGCGGAGAAGGTCCCTTCCCGGTGGTGATTGACATCCATGGCGGACCGGAAAGCCAGGAGCGGCCTTCGTTCAATTCGAGCATTCAATTTTATGTGAACGAACTGGGAGTCGCGGTGCTCGCTCCCAACGTGCGCGGATCGAACGGCTATGGCAAAAGCTATCTCCTTCTCGACAACGGCATGAAACGGGAAGACTCCGTCAAAGATATCGGGGCCTTGCTGGACTGGATCGAAACTCAGCCTCAGTTAGATTCCCACAGAGTGGCGGTCTTGGGGGGATCGTACGGTGGATTCATGGTGCTCTCGTCGATGACGCACTACAACGACCGGCTCCGAGCGGGGATTGATATCGTCGGTATCTCGAACTTCGTCACGTTCTTGGAAAATACCCAGGACTATCGCCGTCATCTCCGTCGTGCGGAATATGGCGATGAACAGAATCCCGAGATGCGGGAGTTCCTGACACGCATCTCTCCGACGACCAATGCCTCGAAGATCACGATCCCGCTTTTCGTCGCTCAGGGGTTAAACGACCCGCGTGTCCCAGCCTCGGAAAGCGAACAGATGGTCGCCCAGATCCGCAAGAACGGGGGAGACGTCTGGTATCTCCTGGCCACGGATGAGGGACACGGCTTCAAGAAGAAGTCGACCGCCGACTATTTCATGGAAGCCGCCGCCCTGTTCTTCAAAACCCACTTGTTGGACGGAACCTCCAAGACCAATTGATTTTTTATCTTTATTTGCTCTATGCACGGAATACGAAAGTACGCCGAACAAAAACTGGGCATTGACCTCGAAGCACAGGCCCGGCGGATCCAAACGTTCATAAAAGAACTGAAGGAATTGGAACAGTCGGATCCCGGCCAAATGGTGCAGACGCGCGCTCACTCAGCGGCCCGTTTGCGCTCCCAACTCGCCGATGTTTGCTGGCTGTTGGAATTGGAACAAGAATCTCGAGACGCCAGGAGGGCCTCCTGTCATTTCGCTTGGGAAGTGCTTCGACTGGACGGGACCGAACCGGAATTTCCGGTTGAGGACTGGACTCGGGATGACACTGGAGAAGTCAGTCGCACACAGATCTCTGGAAGTCAACCTGACCGGTCACTCGCCAATCCGAAGTTTCTCCTCGAAAACTCGTTCGCCGCGCTGTCCCTCGGGGATCTTGATCTCGCCACACAGATTGCAACGCTCGCCCTTCCCGCTGAGGATTCTCCGAAGTCTCTCCATTCCAAGTCGATGGTCTCCCGACCCGAAGATCTCTGGCTGAGCCGCGTTTTCAAAGCGTGGCTGCAGCAGCCTTCAGAACGGAATCCGTTGCCCACAGTTCCGCGAAAGGCGAGTGAACGGACACAACTCGTCACCCAAATCCTCGCCGCATTGTCGGACGAAGATGCTCCCATCTTCCTGGATCGAATCGACGATCTCCTCAACTGGCATGGCTCACTTCGCCCGGCCAACTCTGGAGGATATACGCACAACACGTATCTCGATCTCGTCTTATGTCAATGGGCGTTAGGACTCGCAGCGCTGGGACTCTCGCATAAGCTCATCAGTTTCGAGGAACTTCCCGAGGAACGAGACTTCTTCCCCCATCGATATCTCGTAGAGTCGCTGAAAGGCTAACTCAGAGTGAATCACCCCCGGAGCCAGTCATCCCGATGTTCCGCGACGAATTCATCGTCGTTCAAGTGCGGATAAGCCATATAAACGCGGTCGATCTCTTCGCGTTGACCAGGGCTGAGTGTTTCTTCGGGATCAAGGCACCAGATGCCGTCGAGGATTCCCTGTCGATAGAGGACTTCATGGATCCCCGCGATGCAGCCGCGAAACTGATTCGCCGCGTCAAAGAACGCGGCGTTGCAGTCGGTCACCTCCGCATCGAGGGTCATCATCTCCGGAGCGTTTGGAGTCTTCTGGCAACGGTCGAGAATTTCGACCGCTCTCTTTGTCCAAACGGCCCAATGCCCTAGCAGGCCGCCGTTGATGCGGAGTTCCTGCTCCCCGAACCGATAGGTCGTGATCAGGTCACCGACAATGTGGTCATCATTGCCGGTATACAGAGCAATGTCCTTTCGTCCCGAATCGGCGACGGCCCGGATGACATCCAGCGTCTGATAGCGATTAAACGGAGCCATCTTGATCGCGACGAGCGAATCCAGTTCAACGAGCATTCGCCAGAAGGCATACGAGAGCACCCGTCCCCCAACCGCCGGCTGCAAATAGAATCCGAAGATCGGCAGCACTTCACCGACGTGCCGGGCATGCTCGATCAACTCGGCATCCGTCGCTTGGGGAAGGGCTGCGAGGCTCAACAGGCCCGCGTGATATCCTAAGTCGCGAATCTGCTCCGCTTCCCGAACGGCCTGCTTCGTCTCTCCGCAGACTCCTCCAATTCGGATGAGCGGACCGCCGTGTCTGTCCATCTCCTCGGCGGCAATCGTCAGGACGGGTTTCAGCAACCCCACTTGGGGGTCACGAATGGCGAACTGCGTCGTGTGGACTCCCGTCGCCAGCCCCCCTGCCCCGGCAGCGAGATAGTACCGGGACAACGCCCGTTGCCGCCGTTCATCCAGCTTGCGTTCGGCGGTCAGGGCTAACGGATGCGCCGGCAGGCAAACCCCCTGCTGAAGTCGTTGACGCCAGTCCATCTTTAATACTTTCCATCGCGAGTTTGAAAGTGAGTCGGCTTCCCGAGCGAGGCTCCCCCTTGGCTGACCCAGTTGGCGGTTGCATCGAGCATCTTGTCGATCGAAACCGTAGGAAGACCAAACCACTCGATCGACTTCGACGGGTTGGACAGCCACGCCGTCGCCGCCTCTCGGCCAGTAAATATGGGCGGTTTGCTCAGCCGTTCCCCCAGTCGGATCGCCAGATCCCGGACAGCCAGCGTTTCCGGTCCGGTGACATTCAGCACTTCGGGTGGGGAGTTCGTGCGTGCCAGACATTGTAAGGCTCGGGCGTTCGCATCCCCCTGCCAGATCACGTTGACGAAACCCATCGAGCAGTCGATCGGCTGCCCAGAAAAGACTTTGTCGGCAATGTCCCGCAGGACGCCGTAGCGCAGGTCGATGGCGT
>JAGQQQ010000142.1 GCA_020426125.1 Planctomycetaceae bacterium | reverse complement strand
CTCCCGGTCAAATGCGTCCCCCGAAATGGTTCTCTCAACCGTTTCGCCTTCCCGGCCCTCAATCCGAATCGTAATCTGAACGTTCACGGGCCCCTTCTTGGGCATTCCAGGTTCCAAACCTCAGGAATCAAACACTCACCAGGGAGGGGACCCTTCTATACACCCGTACCGCCACAGTTCAGCGACCACACCCGGTCGCCGCCTCGACCGTTTCGGCTTCTCCAAGGATGAGCGGGACCGCCGCCACGTCGGCCTTGCCGTACCGCTGCACGATCACAGGTTCATTCGTGCGCCGGACGTGCAGGTAGGCCACGCCGAGGCAGTCGCGGAGATGGCTGACATAACTTCATGCTCCATTGGGAATTCCGGACTTGTACAACGAACCCATTTCGTGGACGGCGTTGTGAGGTAACCTGTCGACAACCGTCCCTTCTTTACTCGACTGTGAAAAATGTTGGTCGCTGCAAAGACTCTGAATTTCCCTACTGCTCTTGTTGCTCGCTGGCCTGTTGGATGAACTTAGAGAACCCCTCGAGTTCGCGGAGGGCGGCAATATCCGGGTCCGTCCGTCAGAGCTGCATATCATCAAATCCCAACTCAACCGACTCTTGCAATTTGCGGAGCCCCTTTTGGGAGATTTCGGTAATGTCCTCCTGGTGATCACCGGAAGCCTTGTTGAGAGATTCCAGAGCGCGACCGTACACACAGGCGGTGTTGTAAGCGTAGATGTAGTCCTCGGGGAACTTTTCCGCTGCGGTTTCCGTCATCTCAATGGCCTTCTTCCAGTCACCGGCGATGGCCATCGTGATTCCAAGCCCTGTCGCGGCCTGCCCGTCGTAGGGATCCAATTCCCAGGCTTTGGCAAAGTCGTCTTGAGCCTGTTCAAACTTTTGAAGCTTCATCAGGCAGTTGGCTCTCCAGGAGTACGCGACGGACAATTCCGGATCGAGTTCGATGGCGAGTGAAAGATTCTTGACGGCCTCTTCCCATTCCTCGATCCGCCAATGGTACCTTCCAGACTCAACCGAATCCCACCCTGGCGAGGAAGTCATCCCGATGCGGATGGATCGGTCGATGACGCTGAACAGCCAGGGGGCGTCTTTGTCTTTGCGATGGGCGTGCCGAAAGTCACGCAGGAGGTGGATCGCTTTGGGCGTGCCCATCTCTCCGATTGTATCAGAGACGAGTTCCAACTCATCGTCGTTGGCTTGTTCCAACAGCTTCTTGTAAATGGGAAGGGAGAACTCCTCCGGGACTGGCAAAAGGAGTTCCATCGCGGCAAACCGAACAGCGAAGTGTTTTGATTCGGCCGCCTCGCGAGCGATGGCGATCTGCTCATTGACAGAAAGTAGTCCTGCGAGGCGGATGATCGCTGCCTGCACTTCCCCGTCGAATTCCATGTCGTTCGCAATCAATCGGCGGACGTCGTCATCGCTTCCGATTTCGGCCAGCACATCGATCAACCGCAGAATCGAAGAAGATTTCGAGAGAATGAGAGCGAGTATCAAAGGTGCGGCGCGCGGGTTCTTTTGCGATTCAATGAAACGGAGGATCGTTTCGTCGAAATTTTTTTGTTCAAGCTGCTTTAAGGCGTACGACAAGACCTCCGGACGACGCGACCGTGTGTGCCATTGAATCAGGATCTCAAACGCTTTTCGCGAGACATCCTCCTGGGGATCTTCCAAACGTGCCAGACAGATTTCCTCAAGCCGGGGATGTCTGAGAACTTCCAAAGCCTCAAGCGCCGCGAGCCGATCAACTCCACGGTCGCTGGAAACGGCTGTTTCCAAGATTGGTTTCCATTCCGGTCTGTAGTGTACCCGCATTCGAGGAATCAATTTCTCTAACGGAACAGGAGGTTCGTCCATCTCCAGGAAATGGAGAATCTCCGAGATGTAGATTTGATTTCCCGCGATCATGGCCGATATCGCGGCTTCGCGATCCCCGGGCTTTCCGGTGAGAACGACATCTTTCAAGAATTCGATTCCGCGCGAGTCCGCTTGCTGAGCGATCGCGGCGTAAGCGGCGTGACGAATGGATGCTTGTGTGTGCCGGGCAAATCGGATGAGTGTTGGCAGGGCGTTGACACCACAGTGTTTCCCGGCGATTCGCAACGCCGCCTGCTGCGAAAGGGGATGGCCATTGAGCAACTCCGTCACCAGGCGCTTTTGATCCATATTGTTAAAGATATCGGAAAGCATCGCGACGGCTGCGTCTTCCACAAAGCGGTCAATATGACCATTTGACTCATCCCAAAGTTCCGCCTCTCGATTTGCCTCGGGGAGCGCGGCGAGACGAACCAACGGAATCGGAGCGAGGACCGGCATGGAGAGATACAACGGATCGTCGCGCTGGCCCGTGGCCGCGGAGAGCAGCCAGCTGATCAATATCTCATCACAAGGAGAGGCGTGCTCCCCCCAAGCGATGAGAACCCTGCGTGTGTTTGCGGCAAACTCTTGCTCCAGTCGTTGCGCGACAACGTTTGCGTTGAGCGTATTGAGATGGCCTTGAATCGTGAGAAGCGCGAGGGTGTGTTGTGGTCCCAGTCTTTGCGCTGAAAGTCCCAACCGCAACTCCTGTTCCCGACGAATGTCCAACTCGACTTTTGTCAGGTCATCAATAGCAACGGAGAGCCGCAATGGGGGAGAGATGGGAAGGGGGGCGACCCCAGCAAAAACACACCAACATGACGTGGCCTGTTTGGCGGGAACTGAGATCGTGTCGGGGGTCCGGAGTCTGGACTGAGGCAGAATCTCTCGATCGACCCCTAGCGGCATCCCTCGAAATCCCGCGGGCCGCTCTCCACAACCAATTTCCTTTTCGCCGGTATCGAGTTGGATCTGGTCTCGGGTGATTGTGAGATCCTGATCCGTCCGGTTCAGAACGGTCAGTCGAAACACCACGTACCGGATTCCATCCTCTGAGTAAGCATTGTCGATTCCCAGAAAGCCCCGATCCGTCCAAAGTGTGACAGGTTGGTTGGGATCGAGAACGGCCTCGTATGCCGTCGGAATGGGGGTCGATTCCCGAATTGTCCGCTCCGCATCCGCCAGCGAGATTGTCTCGGTCAAGTCTTGAGTGCGCCGTTGGGCATGAACTGGTGCCGCAAACTGCCACGCAAGCAACCATGCGCCTGCGAGGATGAAAGTGAATCGATGCAGAAGGAACATGGAAAATCCCGGCGAAGTCATCAGGCAACGAATCCCACATCTCGGGTATGACGGACTCCGGATGGACGAGGTCGCGGCGATGGCATTTCCCAAAGCGTCGCGAATCTCGAACATCCCTGGCCAGTCTCGCCACGCCACGTTCAGTTTAAGTCGGCGGACCGAGAAAGGAAAGATGGACTGGCGGAATCGCCAATCTTCTTGTTCGCTCCGAAGTGAATCCTGTTCCGAATAGCCGCTGCGGCATCGGTCGGTCCGTTCACTCTCCACGACACGAATCAACGCAAACGTTACCTCGCGAGCGATTGGTGCTGGATTCTCGACCTCAGCGAAACCGAAGGTTACGCCGTTCCGTTGAGAGCCCGTTCGGCGTTGTGGAAAAAGATGTCATCGAGGATAGATTCGTCAGTGACGATCCGTTCGAGAAACGCCTGCAATTGGGTGTTGTAACAAGTCCCTTTGAAATTCTCGCCAGCTCCATCCCGGCAGGGACAATCGCTCCCGAAGAGCATTTGTTTGGGGTGTCGTGTAATGAATCCCGCGGTGAACTCCTCGTCGCGAGACAGGGCGTTGAATCCGGAACCGGCCGACATGTCGCAGTAGAGGTTCGGATAGTCGCCGAGCAGTCGATCCAACAGGCCTCCCGGTTTGACGGGGCCCGTAGGGTAGAGCGACTTTTCAGCGGGAGGAACATCCGCGCTGATGTTCGCCCAAAAGGTTTGCGCGTGACCAATGATGCGAACCCGCTGATACCTTTTTAAGTATGCTTCCAGATGATCGGCCAGCCCTTGGTTGTAACCGCCGGGGCCGTCCTGAAAATGAATCGTAATCGGCCAATTGAGTTCGTCACATAAAGCAATGACTGCTTCGACCCTCTTGTCGTTGAGGGGCAAGTGCTCCTTTTGCTCCCCGATCCCCCGGCACCCTAGCAGATGGTAGGCTTTGATACGTTCCAGCACATCGGGTTGTCGAATATCCGTCTGACAGAAGGGGATGACCCGGTCTGGATAGAGATGGAAGGCGTGTAACACGGTCTCCGAACGAAGTGTGACACCTCCTTCTCCAGTTTCGAGAGGGAGGACGAACGCTTTCGTGGTGCCGGTCGCATCCATGTGGCGGATTGTGTCTTCAACCGATCGGTCGAAATGGTTGATGTGGAGATGGCAGTCGAGCAGTTTCCGCCGGTCCTTCTTTGGTTCACTCACTGGCTGGGCCAACGCTGTCTCCGCGAACTGTGTCGCCATCGCTGCGGCTCCCCAACCGGCCAACTGTCGGAGACAGTCGCGGCGAGTCCGTTGCGTCTGTTCCGAGGCCAGATTGGAAACGGACTTCGAAGAGATGCTCAGTGAGGGATCAGTCATCGGCTGCGGCATGGGAAGTCATCCTTAAAGTGGCAAACGACATGAGACAGTCCGCCCCAGATTGATGAGTTAGGTGGTGTCCCGCAAGTGAAACCAAGCAATTGCCAGATTGGTTGACTCAAGGGGGACCATTCGTTGCGATAGATTGCGAGTTCGTGAGTGATATGTGGCGGCCTTATTGGGGCACGGTCGCCGAGCGGGCCGGCCACGCCGTGCATGTGCTCGAAGCGTTTCACATCAAGAAGATGCTGGGAGGTAATCCACTCGACCATCTAATGGCCGAATCGGGTTACGAAATGGTGCGTTACGCCGACGATTTCACGATCCTATGTCAATTGGCTGAACAGGCTCAGACCGCGCTGGCACTGGTGCAACGGTGGACGACCGACAACGGTCTCACGCTGCATCCGGAGAAGACCTGGATTGTCAACGTCGATGCAGAGAGCTTTGAATTCTTAGGCTAGTGGGTGTCCGGAAAGTCTTTCTGAGGGATGTTGTTCGAGTGGAGAAGGTTTCAGGAGTCTTGAAGATTGCCACTTTCCTTGTTTCAGTGAGGTGTTGCCACTCGTCGAGTCCGCTGTTTCGAGCCTGTTTGAACTATCCGCGCAGACAGTCGCCTACGTGACTGGGGCCAACGGCTCAGCACCACCGGCACCACCGCCAATGCCCATACCTACGGCGGCGACTACGTCGGCTACACCCAGGATCCCCAGGCCGGCCCCGACTCCGACTTCTACCTCCTCGGCCCCCGCGTCCTCGCCAGCCAATGGCACCGGTTCACGACCACCGACCCCATCACCGGCGGCGACCCAAACGAATACCGCTACGCCATCAA
>JAGQQQ010000141.1 GCA_020426125.1 Planctomycetaceae bacterium | reverse complement strand
ACAGTTTTGGTTTTGGCGGTCAGAACATCTCACTCATTCTGTCGGAGTTTCACGATTAGGAGGAAACCTGCCGTCAGATCAGCTGATGACGAAGCGACTGGCGACGAATGGTGAGGCGATCGTTTTTTCCCGCGAAAAACGCAGGTGATGACGTCAAGTCGTGGCCTACGTTTAAGGAAGCGGATTTCAAATCAGGGAGGATCGAGATTCCCCCTTTTGACCGATCGCCGGTTTTTGTCGTTCATCGCCCCTTGCAACTTTCCCTTCGCATGACGCCTTGGCAAATCATATTGGTTCTTGCGACGGTCTTGCTGGCCGATCTGGTGGCACATTGGATTTATGCCATCATCGCCCTGAGACGGTTTGAGCAATCCCCCTTGTTTAACGTGCTGGCCCCACCAGAAGAGGCCGTGGCTCCAGAAATCTTCTCAGTCGAAACATCAGACGGAGTTCGTCTGCGTGGAGGCATCTACTTCCCGACAGATGGGATCCCCACGAGCATCGTGATTTTCGTTCCCGAAACCGGTGGGACGTATGCCACCGCACTGAATTACGTGGCCAGCCTTCTGGATCAGGGAACTGCGGTTGTTTCATTTGATTTTCGGAACTACGGGGAGAGCGAACCCGATAACCGCTACCAACCGGGCTACTGGACGACACCGTTTGAACTTCGTGATCTGCATCGGGTCATCGACTTCGTCCTGGATCAGCCCCAGTTCGCTGGACTTCCCCTTGGACTCGTGGGAATCAGCCGCGGTGCGAATGTCAGTTTGGCCGTCGCCGCGACTCGCCCCGAGGTTCAGGTTGTCTGGTCTCAGGGAGCGTTTCGCCTCGATCAGATTGTCCTTCGTCAGACTCGACGATCAATGGAGTACATGGTTGGGAAATGGACTTGGTTGATTCCCGATTGGCACGTCAATCTGACCTTGCGGCTCATGTTCCTCCTTGCGGAACGTCGCATCCACGCGAGTTTCATCCGCTTACCCTCTCTGCTACCTCGCTTGAGTGATCGGAGGGTGATGTTCGTGTCTGGGGATCGGGATAGTTATATTCCCACGGAAATGACCCGGGATATTTGTCTGGGGGCAGGGCACGATCCCGACGACTCGCTTTGGATCGTTCGGGGAGCCAAGCATAATCTGGAGCGAGTTTCCCAAGCTAAGCAATACGACCAGAAACTCGTGGAATTCTTTGACCAAGCGTTCAAGAATTGTCGCCAGTCCAACTCAACGGCGAAAAAGATTTCCCAGGCTGCTCAGATTGCGAGTTAAGCCACTCGGGAATGGAATCTCGTGAATGATCTTTCTCGACCACAATGCGACGACGCCAATCTGCCCAGAGGCCCTCGAAGCAATGTGCTCGGCGGCACAACAGTGCCCAGGAAATCCCGGGAGCCGCCATTCTGCCGGACGGCAGGCCCGGAGGCTTCTCGAGGACCGTCGGGAAGAGTTTGCTTCTCTCGTGGATGCCAATCCGGATGAAGTGGTTTTCACTTCCGGAGGAACGGAATCCTCGAACCTTGCGATTCATGGGCTCACCGCCGGCCGGCAGGGAGCGATTGCCCTTCCGCAGGGAGAGCACCCCGCCTCGGAGGAACCGGTTCGTCGCCGGATCAAGGAAGGCTGCCGGAGGCTCACGCTTCCCCTGGATCCACAGGGACATCTCGTCGACGAGGCCCTCGATGAGTTGGACTTCAGCGACGTGATTCTGGCGGCGTCGCTACTGGCGCACAACGAGACGGGGACCATCCGCGACCTGAATCGATTGAGCGAGATGTGTCGCGAACAGAACATCCCATTCCACGTCGACGCCGTTCAAGCCGTCGGCAAGATTCCCGTGTCGTTCCACGAACTTGGCGCGACGACAATGTCGATCGGCGCTCATAAGTTCCATGGTCCCCGCGGAATCGGAGTGCTGCTTGTCAAACGACGAACTCGTCTAATCCCACTCATGCGTGGCGGACATCAGGAACACGGACTCCGCCCTGGAACCGAACCAGTGGCACTCGTGGCAGGGATGACGGCGGCGTTACGGGCCTGGTCTCAAACTCAATCGAATCGCACCGCCACGCTGATTCAGTTGCGAGATCGATTGCAGTGCCGACTGTCCGATTTGTGTTCGCCAGTCGTGATCAATGGCGACCCCGATCATCGTCTTCCGAATACGTTGCACATGGCCTTTCCCGGATGCGAGGCCGACGCACTACTGGTCGCTTTCGATCTCGAAGGGATTTGCTGCTCGCTGGGAAGTGCCTGTGCCAGTGGTTCCACCGAGCCTTCTCCCATCCTCCTCGCCATGGGACTCAGCCCCGAAGTCTACAATTCGTCCGTGCGACTCTCGTTGGGGATTCAAAATACGCTCCAAGAAATGGACGAGACCGCGCCCGAACCTGATGCCTCCGGTAGGTTTGCGGAACAGG
>JAGQQQ010000009.1 GCA_020426125.1 Planctomycetaceae bacterium | reverse complement strand
TGCAAGCGGATAGCTCATCGCGAGGTAGAGCAGAGCGGTCAGGAGTCCGAGTTCGACGATGGCCCCGGTGCTCCGGGCTTGGATGTAGTACGCTTTGCTGAGTTCGACGACCGTGATCACCGAGCAAACGGCCGTGTCCTTGAACAGGGCGATGAAGTCATTGGTCATCGGGGGGATGACTAATCGTGTGGCTTGGGGAATGATGACTCGTCGAATCGCCAGGCGTCGAGACATGCCCAGAGCGAGTGCGGCTTCCATCTGACCGCCTGGGATAGACTGAATCCCTGCCCGGTAAATCTCGGCTTCATACGCGGAGTAATTGATCGCCAGTCCGATTACGGCCGCGAGGAACGGACTTACTGAAATCCCCACTTCTGGAAGCAGAAAAAAGATCACGTACAGCTGGAGAACCAGCGGAGTTCCCCGGACAATCTCCACGTAGGTCGTCGCCGGGATCCTGAGCCACCAGGGACCATACATCTTCGCGAGTGCCATCAGGAGGCCAATCAGAATTGCCAAAGGCATCGAGACAACGGAGAGCAGGACCGTCATCCCCGCGGCGTGTACTAACAGGGATCCTCTCTGTTGAACGACTCCCCAGCCTCGCACCGCTTCATATGCTCCCGACTGATCGGGGCTCGTCCCGGGGGCATCGCCATCTCCGGCGAGAATGTCTCCGGTGAACTCTTCGTCGCCGTTGATCTCTAACGCTCGTGCCGACTGGGCCTCGTTCCACATGCGATATTTCGAATAAATCCGACGAAGACGCCCATCCTGAAGAGCCTTGAAGATGGCCGTATTGATCGCGGCCAGAAGTTCTGGTTCGTCCTTGCGGACCATCGCGACGTAATAGCCTCGTCCAACGGGGTCTCCGATCGCCGTGAGTGCGGGAAATCCGGAACCATAAAAAGTCCAGACGGGAAGGTCCTGCAGGTTGGCGTCGATGCCATCGATCCCCAATTCGACCGCCCGCATCGCATCCGAGGCTCCATCGAACCCGACTGTTTCGACATGGGGAAATCTCTGTTCCAGATAATCCTGGGCCGCGGATCCTCCGAGGACGGCGATCTTCTTTGGCGGAACTCCTGACCGCAATTCCACATCAGCCCAAGAACGAAAGCTTTCGTCGTCCTTTCGTGCCAGGAGTTGCAATTCGTAGATGTAGTAGGGAATTGAGCAGCCGTAGCGAGAGGCTCGATTCGGGGACCATTCGTAGCCGTTGAGGACGACGTCGATGTCCCCCCGGTCCACGAGGTCGGGGAGTTTGTCCCATTGGCCTTGGGCGAATTGAGCTTCGACGCCGATCTCCTCCGCGATCAACTTCGCCAGATCAACCTCGAAGCCTTCGAGAACGTTGGGATCACTCGCGGAGGGATAAACAAACGGTCCGCCCCCTTCCTGGTCCGCTCCCCAGATCAAGGTTCCTCGGTCCTGGACACGGTTGAGTCCTTCGCCGGCGATGACCAATATCGTTTTCCCGGGTGACAGGAAATCAAACAACAAGACAACGAGGAAAATGGGAACCCGTCGAACTGTTGTTGTCATGCAAGTGATCCCGACTGATGGAATGGAGTGCGAGATTCGCGAATGGGGTATCAAACAGCGTGGTTGTTCAACTCTGGCTTGCCATCGACAGGGGGCAGGAGGCGGACCCCCCGCTCACCGAATGAGGCGTTATTTCGTAATGAGCAGTTGAGCGAGGGTTTGGGCGAACTGCTGGAGAGAGTTGTCATCGGGGAGTGTGATTCGCAGTTGAGGTCGTCCCGATTCGTCCCGTTCGACGCTGTCGTTGAGTCCCTGTCGCAGGCGGTTGACCATCTCGGGGTCGGGGGCGGGCGATCCTTGAGTGGAGATAAGACCGGCAACCATTTCGAAGGCCGCGCCGATCAACTGTCCTCCAGCGGCGGCGACCTTCTCCCGCTTCTCGGCGATGACCCGCGTCTCTTCTTCGACACGATCCTGCAACGACATGTCGGTCGGAGCATCCTCGGTAGGGCCGAACATCTTCTCCAGTCGACGGCGGAGTTCCTCGATGCCGCTGACCATCGCCACTTCATCGACGTCGCTTTCCATATCGATGGCGGCCGACGCCAAATCCTGTTTGGCGGAGAGTGTGTCGAGCAGTTTCTCTTCCAGTGTGTCCTCAGTCACCAGCAGATACACATGCACGGGATTCTTTTGCCCCATTCGATGGGCGCGGGCAATCCGCTGTTCCAGGACAGCCGGATTCCAGGGTAAGTCGACATTGATCACGGTATTCGCCGACTGCAGGTTTAAGCCCGTGCTCCCGGCGTTGGTCATTAAGATCACACGGCACTCCGGCTCCTCCTGAAATCTCCGAACCAACGCGGGGCGGTGCTTCTGCGGAACGTTGCCATCGAGCCGGACGAAGTCCATCTTCAGTTCTTTGAGGATGGGCTCAATCAGATCGAGCATTTTCCGCCATTCGCTGAACAGCACGATCTTGCGGTTCTCCTGCTCGTTCAGTTCGGTGAGCAGTTCTTTGAGGCGGTCAAGCTTGCTGCTGTAGTTCTTGCCTTCCTTGTCCACGAGGATGGTCGCATCGGCGGACATCCGGCACATCATCAGGGCCTTCTGCAGACGGAGGAGATCCATCTCCGTGAGATACCTTTTGCGAGTGATCGACGAAACGGTCCGCATGTGCCCCGAATGCAGGTCCATTTGTTCGGCGGTGGGCCGAATGCGGACGATCGTGTCCGTCCGGTCCGGTAGCTGTTGCATGACTTCCTTACGGGTCCGCCTCAGCAGGATCGGTTTGAGTTCCTCTCGCAGTTCATCGAGGTTGCGATAGCCAAGGACTTTGCCATTGTCGTCGACGACGCGGTGTTTGTGGAAGAACTTATAGGCTGGCCCTAAACGGCGGTCGTCGACGAAGCGAGTCACCGTGTACAACTCGTCCAGCCGATTCTCCAAAGGAGTTCCACTCAAGACCAAGGCAAAGCGACTCCGCAACGAGCGGATCACCTGTGAGGTTTTCGATTCCCAGTTTTTGATCCGCTGGCCTTCATCAAGAATGATCAAGTCCCAGTCGACACGTTCAACGGCATCCAGATCGCGGAGAATCTGTTCGTAATTGCAAATGGTGAAGAAGGTGTCGTTATTGTAGGCCTCGCGACGTTCCTCGGGCCGACCGATAATGACTTGCGCGGAACGGTCGCAGAACCGGTGAATCTCATGCTGCCACTGGCTCTTCACGGACGCCGGGCAAACGACCAGCACTCGCCGGATGCCGATCAGTTGGGCGAGCAGTTCGGCGGTGCCGATGCCTTGAATGGTTTTGCCGAGACCCATGTCATCGGCCAAGACAGCCCGTCCCGCGCCGACGGCGAAGGCGATGCCATCCATTTGATACGGCAGCAGATCCGCCTTAAGCAGTGTCTTGCGCAGCGGATGCTGTGCGGGGCACTGGCGGATTTCCTCAGTGGCCTGTTCAAGTTTTGAACGAAGAAGTTCCCGTTCGATCCATTCCTCCGCGTCGGGATAGACAAGCACCTCGTGTCCGGCCTTCTGCAATTTCTGAAGGAATGCCATCGCCGACAAGGCGTCTAGACAAGGTTTCTTCAAGACTTGTTTCGAGACGTTACGGACGTCGTCTTGAACGTCGCTGGGAATCGTGAACCGCAGGCTGGTCGTCGTGCCGGAATCGAGGCTCAACGTGATTTGGTTCGGTTCGTGTTTCTTGTTGAGTTCCGAGTTCTTGAACCGCTTCCCAATTTTCTCGCGGGCGTGCATGATATGTTTACAAGTCCCGAGTTGGTTCGTTCGGAAGTCGGGGCACGAGCAATAGGCATCGTGGTCATCCGGCCCCAGCAGTGAGACGCGATAACTCTTGCCAGAGGCGTGGCTCGTCAGCACATAGTCGCACCAGGGCGTCGACGGGTCAGTCGTCCGCAACGACATTCGCTCATTCTGAGCCCGCTGGCGTCGTTCTTCGAGTGCCCGTTGCTCCAATTCTTCCAACGTGAGCAACTCCATCGGAACGGACTCGTCCGGCGGCGCGGTCAGGCCGAAATACATCCGTTCGTTGAGCAAAACGTCGAGGGCGGCTCCCATATGCTCACAGGGGACCTCGCAGTGGTCGCAGCAGAGAGTCAGTTCCTTTGACTTGCCCGTTGTCTGCGTGATCAACACCACAGCCTGGAAATCATCTTCATCCGGGTCATGAATCCGGACTCGCAACAGATCCCCACCGAGATAGACATCCTGTTCGGGGTCGATGGCAAACTGTTGCGCACCGGTCCGGAGGAGTTTGACGCCGTTGTCTCCCAGAAGTTTCGCGGCCTGATGGTACGTCAGCGAAGCGAGCCGCTCGCGAAAGGTCTGCTTTTTCTTCCGTGAGACTGTGGAGGAAACCGCCATAACACACTCCGTTGTTGATTCGAGAAGGGGCTTACGAACGTGATCTTATCGAAGGGATTTCCCCGTCCGCAAATGAGGAGACAATCATGTTCGACAGCTTCACGAGCGGGGACACTTCGCGATCGATCGATCGCGTCGCCAGGAGAACAGCCGCGATCTTGCGACCGGGATCGATCCAGCACAGGGTGCCGGTGGCTCCCCAGTGTCCATAGGCATGGGGGGGCAACAGGTCACAGAAGGCGCCGCGTTGCTCCTTCCAGTTCATTCGCCAGCCAAATCCCCAGCCTCGGGCGTCGCGGTCTTGCGAGGAGATGGACGGAAAGTCTCCCAACCGGTTGCTTGTCGCCTCCCGGACTGTCGCGGCGGACCAGAGAGGAGTGCCGTGGTTCAGCATGCACTGACAGAAGCGGCTGACGTCCGCAGTGGTGGTGATGGCTCCCCCCCAGGGAGCCCCGAGTTGCCGCCAATACCGGCTGTTCCAATTCCAGTCTGTTCCGCCTTGTTGCGGCTCGGGAACTTCGACCTCCGCGATGCGATCCAGGCCCGGAAAGTCTTCGGGCACCCCCAGCCAGGTGTCCATCATCCCCAGCGGTTCAAAGACTTCCAATCGCATGAACTGCTGATAGGACTCACCAGCCACCGCTTCGATGATCGGAGCCAAAAGGGAATACCCCATACTCTGGTACTGCGTCCCTTTTCCCGGCGAGTAATCGAGTGGCACCTTGTAAGTGCCCTCCACAAACGCGGACAACGGCGACTGACTCATCCGCAGTTCCTGATTATTCGGCAGCATGTCGGGCAAACCGGACGTGTGCGTCAGCAAATGGCGAATGGTCACCGTCTTCTTTGGCCCTTCTTTGAACTCGGGAAGGATCTTCATCACCCGATCATTCAAGGCCAATTCTCCCCTCTCGACCAGCATGAGAATGGCCATCGCGACCATCGGCTTGGTGAGTGAAGCGACGAGAAACAGTGTTCTCTCGTCAATCGGTTTGGACTCACCCAGTGATCGCGTTCCAAAAGAGAAGACGTCCGTTGCCCGATCGGGGCGGACCACCTGAAACGAGAGCGTTGGGAGGACGTCCTGATCTGTGAGCGATTTCGCGAAGCTGAGGACTTTTTCCCAGCGTTCCGGCTGGAGGCCCATTTCCTCTGGGGACACGACTCGGCGGGGACCATCACTCATCAATCTGCTTTCGTACGTTCGAGGGGCCGAGGAATTCTCGCGGCCAACCTTGAGAAATCCGGTCGTGAGGCGATGATGTCACCAGAAATGGAAATTCACAAGGACAGAAGTCAGGACAAAACGGGATGCTGAACACAGCACTTCACGATTGGCACTCCAGCCACGGCGGTCGCATGGTCGACTTCGCCGGCTGGCAGATGCCAGTGCAGTTTACGTCGATTGTCGAGGAACATCACGCCGTCCGGCAGGGAGTAGGTCTGTTCGACATCGCCCACATGGGGCGTCTCTGGTTCAGCGGGCCGGACGCGGAGCGATTTCTCGACCACATTCTCACCAACCATGTTGCCAAGATGAAGGTCGGTCAGGTGCGATACTCGCTCGTCTGCCGGGCCGATGGTGGGATCCTCGACGATGTTCTGGTTTACCGATTTGACGACCGTTTCTTGCTCGTGGTCAATGCATCGAATCGGCAGAAGATCGTGCATTGGGTGGACAGTCATCGTGGTGATTATGACGTGGAGTTCACCGATGAGACGGAGCAATCGTTCATGGTGGCCATTCAGGGGCCGCAAGCCTTGCCGCTCCTTCAGCCTCACACGGAGACGGACCTCGGCTCGATGAAGTATTACGGCGTCACGCAGGGGCAAGTGGCTGGCCACGAAGCGACTATCAGCCGAACGGGCTACACCGGCGAGGACGGGTTCGAGGTCATCATTTCCAAACAGAACGCTGAGTCGCTTTGGGACGCATTGCTCAAGGAGTCCAGCGGCATCAGTCCCCTTCCCTGCGGCCTGGGATGCCGCGACACCTTGCGACTGGAAGCCGCGATGCCGCTGTATGGCCACGAGATGGATGAATCGGTTGATCCCATCACCGCCGGACTCGGCTTTGGTGTCAAGCTGGACAAAGACGTCTTCATCGGGAAAGAGGCCATCGCCCAGGTCAAGGAACGGGACGACCTCCCACATCGGATTGGTCTCAAACTGTCTGGGAAACGGATCGCCCGCCAGGGAGCGGAACTTTACGTGGGAGAGACTCGCGTGGGCCATGTCTCGTCGGGGACATTTTCCCCCACGCTTCAGGAATCGATCGCCATGGGATATCTCCCGGTCGAATACATTGCCCAAGGAACGGCGGTCGACGTCGATATTCGCGGAAAGCGCGAACCTGCGCACGTGGTGGCGCTTCCTTTTTACAAGCGGTCTTAGTTGGACAGCGCCACGTTTGCGGTCCGTTGAACCGCGAGACCATTGGATTTCGGGCGTGACAACCACGGAGAGATGACACGCCGACTTTCTTGGCTGCGTACGCCGTTGGCGTTACGGCGAAACGGCTTCGGCAAGATCGGTTTAGAAAGTGGCGATGTTCCACTATGACTCCACATTTGAAAGCCACCCACCGATTCTCTTCCTTGAATGGCAATCCCTATGGCTGAACTTGGTGTGAATATCGATCACGTCGCGACGATTCGACAGGCCCGTCGGACCATCGAGCCGGATCCTGTCTGGGCGGCGTCCCTCGCGGAGTTGGGGGGAGCGGACACAATCACCGTCCATCTGCGTGAGGATCGCCGACACATTCAGGATCGCGATGTCCGGGTGTTGAAGGAGACCGTCCAGGTCAAACTGAATCTGGAGATGGGAGCTGAAGAAGAAATCACGAAAGTCGCACTCGACATCCACCCAGACCAGTGCACGCTCGTCCCGGAAAAACGAGAGGAAGTCACCACGGAAGGGGGACTGGATATCGTTGGGAATTTCGATCGCGTCAAGAAGTGCGTCGATCAACTGCTCACAGCTGGGATCGAAGTCAGCATGTTCATTGACCCGGCTGAGGACCAGATCCTCGCTTCGAAGAAGTTGGGCGCACAGGCCGTCGAACTGCACACGGGCCGTTATGCGGATGCTGTCACCGGCGATGAGCGGAAGCAGGAACTCGACGACCTGATCGCCGCTGGCAACATTGCGCTGACGGAAGGACTCCACCTGCACATGGGCCACGGCCTCACCTACCGCAACGTGATGCCGATCGCCGCGATTCGCGGCGTCGGAGAACTCAACATCGGCCACAGCATCGTCGCCCGGGCGGTGATGGTCGGCTTTGAACGGGCCGTTCGCGAGATGAAGGAGTTGATCGTCCGTGCCTCGCGGTGACTGGGATTGGTTTCCCCGTTAACAAATCCGTACGATCCCATTGGTCTGAGGCTTCTTGAATCGGAATCGAGGATCATTCATGTCGCTCCGAGACTTCTTAGACGCTTCCAGCAGCGATGAACCAGATCCAGGAACGATCGGAAACGAAACCGATTGGTTCAGGGTCGGCACGCTTCCCATCCCCACGGGTCATCTCTGGATGGGGGACCCACAAATGTCCTGGGCTGAGGCCAACTCAGAAGACGGCTGTGTGGTGATCGTTCCATCAGGAATCTACCGCGTCGAAGCAAAAGGAATCGACTTCAATGGCTCTCGCTTCGTCTCTCGAATCCGCGTCCTTTTGGATGGAGTTGGTGAGGTCACTTTGGGAGACGAGTGCGGGGAAGCGGGGACGGATTCTGGTCAAATCGGAGTGGCTGACCAGCAGGTTCTGAAGTCGGCATTCGAGGCAAGATTTGGCGACGATGTCGACGCGGCACTTGAGTGCCTGGAAGATGCCTTTCACTCCGAGGTGGGAGTTTTTGTCCCCGAACCTGGCAGCGAGACCAGTCTGGTGTATGTGCCGTCGGGATTTGGAGATGGCGGCGGCCCGGTCTTTCCATTGCTCTCCGGAGAGAAATGCGTCGGGATCGAGCACGCATTCATCGATGCCAGCGACCCGTTTTGAAGATCGATGACAATACAGAAGGGGCGACGTTCGAAGAGCGATTCTCCGAACGTCGCCTATCCTTCTCTTCGCAAACCCTTGGCAGATTGATCAGGCACTGGTCAATTCGTAGGCATCACAGCTCGACGCCTCGACGTCTTCTTCCGCCGTCGTCTGTCCCACACCGTCCGCGATGCGGTCCGTCGCCCCGGATCGATCAACCTGCCAGTAAATCGCAGCCGAGACTGTGCAGATCCCCAAGCATCCGAGCCACAGGACGTTCGGTCCGAAGTGGTCCATCACGTAACCACCGATCGGGGCACCGAGTGCCAGCGACAAGGCGAAACTCAGTCCGAAGACCCCCATGTAACGACCTCGGAGGTCCACCGGGGCCAGCTTTGCCACCACCGCCTGCAAGAACGCCGCCTGCAAGATTTCCCCGAACGTCCAGATGACGATCGAACTGATTATCAGCATGACACCCGTCCCCAAAGGAAGAATCGCAAACCCAATTCCGATCAGCAGCGAGGCCACCGACACGTTCGCCAGCGGACGGTATCGACCGAAGAACTTCGTCAACGGAATTTGCAACAGCACAATCTGAACGCCATTGATGGCGATCAGCGTGCCGTACTCCGCTTTGCTGTACCCGATCTCTCGCATGTACAGTGGCAGTGTCGACATCGACTGCAAGTACACCCCACTCCCCAGCATTGTCGCCAGACAAATCAGGAGAAATGGGCCGTCTCGAACGATTCGCCGATACGCTTGAATCTGCTCTCCCCAACGATGGTCACCCGGAACGCGAAGTCGCGGCGGATCGGCAATCAACAGGAAAATCAACACGGCGTAGCTCAGCGTGGTGACCGTATCGACGTAGTACAACAGCTGAAACGAATGCGCAGCGAGCCATCCTCCCAGCGGAGGAGCCACCGAAAACCCGAGATTCGCCGCTACATAGATCAGACTGAATGCGAGCGGTCGGGTCTCCGTGTCGCAGAGATCTCCGATCAACGCCGACGACGCGGGACGATAAAGATCGCTGAACAGGGAGAATAAGAAGATCGCTCCCAGGAAAAACGCCGGCTCCCGCAGCGTGCTCATCCACAAGATGATCAAACCCGATGCGATGAGGGAAAGCAGCATCGTGTTTTTGCGTCCCCACTGGTCCGCCAGTTGACCACCGCAGAGCATTGCCACGAGTGAACCGACCCCGAACAGGCCGACCGCTGTCGTCGCTGTCTGCGCAGTCAGGTGAAGTTCCTCCGTCAGATAGATCGTCATGAATAGGACGACGAATGCCCCCGCTCGGTTGACGAATGTCCCCAGACAGAGCACCCACACTCCTCGCGGCAGTCGGGAAAAGTTGGTGGACACGGGAGCAACTTCCATGAAAACAAGGACAGGTCAGAGACCGGGGAGACACGGGACAACGGAATCGGTTCGGGACGGGCCAGGTTCGTTTGCCGAACGCTTCCGTCTGCCGTTCGGGTGGCCTAAACTCCGGGGATTGAAAAAGCTTGGGGGTCCATGGCCGCTCGCCGCTCGGATTCCCCGAACATTGCCGTTTATCGTACGTTGCGACTCCGTTGAGGAAGAACTGAATCCATGGCCATTCTTGTCGACAAGACGACCAAAATTATCACCCAGGGGATTACCGGCCGCGCGGGGTTGTTCCATTCGCAAAAGTGCCGGGAGTACGCGGAGGAGCACCGCCCCGGGGAAGCCGTGATGGTCGGCGGCGTCACCCCGGGCAAAGGAGGCGAAGACGTCGATGGCTTCCCCGTGTTTGACTCCGTCGCGGAGGCGATGGAAAAAACGGGCGCCAACACGTCTCTGGTGTTCGTGCCCCCTCCCTTTTGTGCCGACGCGATTATGGAAGCCGCCGATGCCGGGATTCGGCTGATCGTCGCCATCACCGAAGGGGTTCCCGTTTTGGACATGGCCAAAGCAAAGCGGTTTCTGGAGAGTCGCCCAAATGTCCGTCTTATCGGCCCGAACTGCCCCGGGATCATCACACCCGGCGTCGCCAAGATTGGGATCATGCCCGGCTACATTCATCAGCCGGGAACCGTCGGCCTGATCAGCAAGAGCGGCACGCTCACCTATGAAGCCGCTTGGCAGCTCGGCAACCTGGGGATGGGGCAGTCCACGGCGGTCGGCATCGGCGGAGATCCGATCATTGGGACAACTTTCATCGACCTGCTGGAAATGTTCGAGAAAGATCCCGCGACCGAATCCATTCTGATGATCGGCGAAATTGGCGGAGACGCTGAGATTCAGGCGGCGGAGTACATCAAGGAAAACGTGACGAAACCGGTCGCGGCGTTCATCGCCGGCAAGACCGCTCCTCCGGGAAAACGGATGGGCCACGCGGGTGCCATCATCTCCGGCGGCAGCGGCACCGCCGATGAAAAGATCGCCGCCTTGCAGGCCGCCGGCGTCGAAGTCGCCGAAAGCCCCGCCGACATGGGCGAAGCCGTCCAACGCGCGATCGCGAAGCGGAAGTAGATCGACGGTTGTTTGAATTGTAACGCGCCCCTCAACTTCGCGGTCTCAACATCAGATTCCTGAGACCCGTCCCAAGTCAGGGCAGTTATGGGAATGTCGACCAAAGAGTCGTGTGCCATTCCCACGTCGCGAAGCAGCGTGGGCATGCCGACGGAACGTTCGGCATGCTTGTCCTGCTTCACGATACAAGCATGGCACTCGCAAACATGCCTCCCCGCCGTTCGCTATCGATCAATTGCCCGTGGATTCGTTCGACGACTTCGTTGCTTCACTCTTTCCATCCAACACCCCCACCTTGTAGGTACTCGTCATGGCTGCTCCGAGTAGACCTAAGACAATAGCCAGAGGAATTGTCATCACACCGGGATTTTTGGGCAATGCGCCGACAATGCCCATCGAGATCAAAACTCCTGCGACCATCGCCGCAGCATAACCGGCGAAGTGTCCCATGATTCTTTTTCGTGAGGTGTCTGCCATCGTGATTTGTCTTTAAGCCATGTCGAGAATTCAGGGTCGGGGTGAGATGCAATGGTCGTCATGGAAGCCGGTGACGGTCAAGGCAAACGTCCACTCAAAAGAAAAAACCTCGCCAGCAACACACTGATGAGGTTCTTGGAGACATCCACAGGTGTCAGTCAAGTAGGTCCGGTTCGACCGGACATCGAACGTCCATTGTGCCGGGCGCCTGGTTTGGTGACACTCGGCCAG
>JAGQQQ010000140.1 GCA_020426125.1 Planctomycetaceae bacterium | reverse complement strand
CCGGAGAATCTCGGCCGCGTAGAAGTATCCCGCCGCCACGTCTTCCGGTTCTGCCTGGCTTTCCGCCAGTCCGAGATAGACGGTCAAGGCGTCGTCAACATCGCCGGCTTGAAAAGCCGCCTCCGCCGAAAGTAGTTGACCATCGCCCCATTCCGGGGCCGATTCCGGGATGCGGGCCACCAGCTGTTGAACTTTGGAATAGCTCCTCTTCGCGAGAGCCACTCGGGCCTGGCTCAGAAGTTCGTTCGCCGGAATGGTGGGGTTGCCACAGCCCGAAACGAGAACGAAGAGGATTCCCAGGACAATGAGATCGGGAAGTGTGGAACGGCGAATTTGTCCATGCATGAAACCAGGAGCGCGAGGCCCGTTTGTCACAAAGCCCATTCCCTTATGTTGGTGAGTGTGGAACCATCGACTGGAAATCGGATCAGGCTGGCCGTCAACAATCCCCAATCATCACGTTGTGCGGCTTCCCTCGGGGGACCCACAACGGACTCATGGGAAATCCGAATGGCCGACGGACGAACCTTCCGCGTTGCAGTTCGTGTCGAGAGCCAATCCCATTACAAGTCAAACGTGAAGTTGTTCTCTCCGGACGCCTCAACCTTCGCGGAAAGCGGGGTCGAGTCGGAACTCGCGTACTCTGGGGGAAGCAGTCCACTAGCACCCGTTGCGGTTCCCGCGTCGTGACCGCCGGATACAGCCGCGTTGGGATCGGCACTATGGTCTTCTTCACCCGCATTGTCGGCCGCCTCGCTGTCGAATTTACTGATGACGACCGCAAAATTGCCAGGTGCGGCGCCGTCGTTGGATCCGTATGTTGTCAACTGGAACTCTCCCCCCGCGTTGGTCCGACCGAACGCAACGGGCTGACCTTCCTTGGGGGCAAACGAAACGACCGCGTCCGCGAGCGGACCACCCGCGAAGGTCACCTTTCCGCGTACGGGATAGACATCAACTCGGCCTTCGGTGGAACCCCCTGAGCATCCCGAAATGCACATCATTGCGAGCAACGAAAGAAAAGCTGGTAAGACTCGCGAAACCAGTCTTTGCATCGGAAAAATCCTGTGAAAAAAGTTGTTGAGTTCTTGTGGAGACGAACGTTTCTTCGTTCAGTTCGTTCAATGTCTAATGGGGACATTTCATTTGGGCCAGACAAATTTCCAGGTTGCCCGACATTGTACTTTGCCGAGCCAGGTTCTTTTTCTAGCCCGATGACTCATGATTCCAAATCGGAAGGGAATCTCGTTATCCGTGTTCAAGTGCAAGTCCGGTGAAGCCCGCCATGTTGTGATCGTGCTGCGTCGGTTGACTTCCCGTCCAGAGATCGCTTCAAGACAAGCTGAGCATCCGATTCGTCGAATGCTTCTCACTTCCCGACTTTCCCACCAGAAGACAGGGGCACAAGTTCGCGGAGAACTTTCGAATCGCCAGCGCCGAGACGATGTTCAAGAGTCTGGCGATGCCATCGCCATCGGACGAGTCCGCGTTCGACGAATTCCTTTCCGGAGATCGCCTCGCCCAATCGCCGCGAGAAAACTCGGGGACGATCGAACGATGAGAAGTGACTCACGGGATCACGGCGGCCCGACTGTGAGTCGGACCGCCGCGTGGAAATCACGTTTCAAATCCTCGGAAGGGTTCAGTGATTAGAAGTCACCGACGGTGTCCCCCCCAGCGATGGAGCCGAGCGAACCCCAGACTCCGTAGGGACTGGGGCCATTGGTCGGTGAACCTTGAGTGGTATTCCCGGTGTCAATGTTCTCACTGATGAACCTGACGGCACCATCACCCAAAAGAACCTGTGCCCCTCCGGTGTGGTGGCTGGTCGGCTCGAAAATCCCGTCGTACCAGTCGGAACCGCGACTATCCATGCAGCTGGGAGCATTTGGTCCCAGAATGGTCGTCATGCCGGTGAAGATCGGTGCGCCGTCCATCCACCGGTTGCCGTTCCGGCGATAAACGGCACTGTTATAGACACCGTCTCCATCGACGGTGGCCAGACAGAGGGACGCATTCCCGCGGTACTGGGATTGGGGAACGGCCTTCGTGATGGCACCTGTGCGGATGGAGTTGGAACCCGCTTTGGCCTTGATACGTTCCCCCATCGCAACGGAATTGCTGAGCCCATCGGTGACGTCGCGGAACCGACGAACGCCGCCTGTGTTGGTGTTGCCACCCACGAAGAAGCCTCGCAGGCCACGTCCGCCGTTTCCATTCCAGTTCGGATTGTGGTCCCAAGCCGTGTCTCCGCGTGATAATCGGTAGTTTGTTTTGGCGCGAGGATTCTCATCGGTCGTGTCGCCATCGGAAGGGCAAAGCAACAATGGGATCTGTTGGCGCACCGCCTTGTGATTGTTGTCCCACGGGACGAATGCATTCCCCTGATAATTCGTGGAACCATTGACGGCGGCATTCGTTCCGCCCGTCTGAATCATGTTGTACAGGGGGCCTTGATCGATGTAGGGGAGCATCCCGACGAATCCGCTCTGCCGCCGACCACCAGAACCATTCCATCCGGCATTGTGGGCACCGGAGGCCATCGGGATGCATTTGAATGTGTCGTGATAGTTATGAATCGCCAGACCGAGTTGCTTGAGTTTGTTTTTGCACTCCGTTCTTCGAGCCGCTTCGCGGGCCTGCTGAACTGCCGGAAGAAGCAACGCGATGAGAATGGCGATGATTGCAATCACAACGAGCAATTCGATCAATGTGAATGCGGTTCGTCTGAGGCGACGATCGTCCATCGATACATGACAGATCTCCTGAAAAACAAGAAACGTGGGAATGGAGAAGACGTGAACGTGGAAAAGGCGAAATGCCTTTTTTATTATGAAGTTTGCGAATGCAAGCCGTTATATATCTGACAATCTTAATGGATTGCGTGAGCGAAATGACAGAATCTCCGAAAATACTTTTGAAAAAATGAGAAAATTTCCAAAAAAACGCAGAACCGAATCAACCTTGGGCGGTTGAGCGATTGCGGAAGCTCCTCGTCGTGCCAGTTGAGGGGGCGCCCTCGTTGCATTTCCAAGGGGATTGTGACCCGGACGGCGCGGAGTCCGAAGGCGTTCCATCCCCGGATCAATCCCCTTTCTGGAATGCGTTCGGAACACCTTTCGGAAACATGAGTTGCGAAGATTGCTTGGTAAAAATGCGTCCACTCCGGTCGTTGCAGGAACCGCGCGGGACCGTTAAGGTGGCTCAATCTCCGCTCCGTTCAACGGTCGCAATCCCAACGGAATTTCCAGTTCCTTGACGTTGTTTTCGGCGTTCGCCGAGATGGACGAGAGGTTCCGAACGGTTGCCCTCCCCAAAGCTCTTGTTCTTGTTGCTCTTTCTGGCAGGTGCCGCTGCGACGTTTCTGATCGTGCGGCGCTTTCCCAGTTCTGACGGTCTGGATGAGGTGGGTATCGATCCAAAGTTGGTCGAACGTGCCAGTCAAAAAGCCGCACGAATCGAGGCGCCGCGAAAGTTTGAATTTGGTCAACTGACACTCTGGTGGGATGCCGTTCCCAAAGAGGTTCGACGAGAGTCGGTCCGGCCCGATCTCCGATCCAATATCCATCCCTCCGACTATGCCGGGATCGAGACATGCGGGAAATGCCACCCTCAGCAGCATTCTCAATGGCTGGGGCATGCACATCGATTGATGAATGCACGGGCGACGAACCAGACTGTTGTTGGGGATTTCGGCGGGACGGCAACGATCACCTACAAAGGGGGGACGGGCACCTTTCTGACAACGGATGACGGCCACTACGAAATGGAGTTGCGGAAAGGGGACATCGTTCGGCGGTATCGGATCACCCAAACGATCGGTTCCCGGTTCTTTCAGTATTACGTCGGTCAGCAGACCGAGGGGCCCGAACCAACCGATCATAAGTTTTATCACGAAGAGCATGTGCTCCCGTTCGGCTACTGGATCGACGAGCGGGAATGGGTGCCGACAGTCCATATTGGCGACGAAGTTCCCGATTCCCTTCGCCCTGATCCGTTTGAATCTCCGCCGGAAGAGCCGAAATATTACCAGCGGTACGGCGGATGCAACATGTGCCACACGACGTTTCCGTTTGGCGATATGTTTGTAAGAAACGGTCCCCACCTGGGAAATCACGCCGAAGGTGAGATCAACTGGAATCTCGGCGAGTACATCTCTCGGTTTCATCCTGATTTATTGTCTCCCCATCAAGAGTCCTGGGAACTGTCGAATCAGGAACTCCGGAAAGTGGCCGAACAGGTCTGGCAATTCGAGGCCGCCGAACATGCTGTGGATTTTGGAATCACCTGCGAGGCGTGTCATTTGGGTTGTGCGGAGCATGTCGCGACCCCGTCGATCAAACCCAAGTTTGCACCATTCAGCGAGTATCTCTTCTCCGGTGAGATCCCTTCTGCCAAACGAACGCATCGCAATCTCAATGCGATCTGTGGTCGGTGCCACATTGGAGAACGGCCGACATTGGCGGCCGGGATGTCGACCTGGAATTCGACGGAACATGCCGACGCGATGAAAGGGAGTTGCTATTCGCAACTCACCTGCGTGCATTGCCACAATCCCCATCAGGGGATTGGAAAGAAATGGCAGAAATCTCCCGATGCGGATGACCAGTCTTGTCTGGCTTGCCATGCCGAGTACACCGACTCCCTGGCCAGAGAAAGGCACACACATCATTCCTGGGGAAGTGCGGGAAGCCGGTGCTTGAATTGCCATATGCCTCATCTGAACGAGGGGCTTCAGGATGTTGTGCGAACGCACATGATCAGTTCGCCAACGAACGCCAGAATGATTCATGCCAATCAGCCCAATGCCTGTAACCTCTGCCATCTCGAGGAATCGATCAATTGGACCATCGGACATCTGGAAAACTGGTATGGAAAGACCTTCGATACATCGCGGATCGAAGCGGCGTACCGCGATCGGTCTGGTTCAACGGGAAAGGAATGGTTCCATCACCCCAATGAGGCGGTACGGTTGATCGCATCCGGGGCCGCGACACGAACAGGCGCGATCTGGGCCCTGCCGGAGTTGATTCGACTGCTAAATGATCCCTATCTGATCAACCGGCAACTGACGCAGCGCGGGGTTGAGGAGATGCTCGATGTCAATCTTCGAGATTTTGGCTACCGGTTTTATCTCAGTGAGGAGGAGCGACGGGCTCCACTGGAAAAGATCCGCCACGCGCTGATTGAACAAGCGGTTCCCTCTCAGAGTGAAGTCTCGCCATGATCCTCCGGAACGAACAACCAGATCACTGGGATGGGGGCAAATCCGGGCGGACGCCATGTCCGCTCTGGTTGGTTGCGGCGGCGACTCTGGTGTATTCCTGTGGGGGCTCCACGACCATCGATCCCCAGTCTGATCAGCCAGTCGACTCGCATCAGCGAATGGTGCGGACGCTCCAACGGATTCAGGCTGATTCGGTCTTTGAAAACCCGTATTTCCAGACGAACAGTCTGGAACTTGCGGAGAGGCAGTTGAAACGACTGAACGGAGCTGGCGACCCGCGAGTGCGTTTTGATCTCCATTTGTCCTTGGCCAACGATTATCGCCGTCTAGGAAAGCCGCGCGAGGCCGTCCACCATTTTCAGGAAGCCAAGTCGGCCATGGAACAGTCGGGCGCAGCCATCCTCCCTGATCAATTGGCCCAGTATCACTATCAACTGGGCGTGACCTGGCTTCGCGTGGCGGAAGACGAGAATTGCCTGAACTGCCTGACCGGGCAATCGTGTCTCTTTCCGATTCAGCAAGAAGGGATTCATCAGCACCCATCCGGGAGCCGAGAAGCGATCCGAAGTTTTCAAAATGTTTTGGAACTCCACCCCGAACACATCGAGGCACGTTGGCTCCTCAACGTCGCGGCCATGACGCTGGGAGAGTTTCCTGACGGCGTTCCCGAGGAGTATCGATTGCCATCGGTACACTTGCACGACTCCCCGGATTTTCCCGCGTTCTTGAACGTCGCCCGCGAGGCCGGGGTCGCAACATTGAGTTGTTCAGGGGGAGTGGTCGCGGAGGATTTCGACAATGACGGTCGGATCGACGTCTTGACGTCGACGTGGGATCCCAACGGGCAGATTCGTTTTCTCCACAACCGCGGCGATGGGACCTTCGAAGACCAGACCCAATCCGCCGGGCTGATCGGAATCCTGGGCGGAATTAACATGGTTCAAGGAGACTTCAACAACGATGGCCAGATCGATGTTTACGTGGTTCGCGGCGCATGGCTCGGGGAAGCTGGTAGGAATGCCATCAACTCGCTGTTGCAAAACGTCGGTGGCGGCCGATTCCGAGACATGACCTACGAGGTGGGCCTTTCAGAAAACACGGCCTCCACGGCCACGGCCGCTTGGGGCGATTACGACAACGACGGCGATCTCGACCTGTACGTTCCCAACGAAGATGGAACAGCACAACTCTATCGGAACGACCGTGGAAGACGATTCATCGATGTCGCCATCGAGGCCGGCGTCACGAACAGACGCTTCGCGAAAGGGGCCGTGTGGGGGGATATTGACAACGACCGGGATCTTGACCTGTACGTGTCGAATCTCGGGGATCCCAATCGGATGTACGTAAATCAAGGAAACGGAACATTCGAAGATGTTGCAGATGAGTTACAGGTCGCGGAACCTCTCTCCAGTTTCCCCTGTTGGTTTTGGGACGTGAACAACGATGGCCGGCTTGACTTGTACGTCGCGAGTTACGATTTCCAGCTGACGGATTTCGCCAAAGAGCAGTTTGGAATGCGTAGCAGCATGGAACGAGATCGTTTGTATCTCGGGACGGACGCAGGGGGCTTTCAAGACCAGACCGAATTATTGGGACTGACTGAGGTGACGCTTCCCATGGGAGCGAACTTCGGGGATCTCGACAACGACGGTTTCCCCGATTTCTACCTCGGGACCGGTTACCCGAGCTATGAGGCTCTGATGCCGAACAAAATGTACTGGAACCGGGAGGGGAGATCCTTTGTCGACGTGACCACGTCGGGACGTTTCGGCCATCTCCAAAAAGGTCATGGTGTGGCCTTCGCGGATTTCGATAACGATGGCGACCAGGACGTCTTCATCCAGACCGGAGGCGCCTATCCCGGTGACGCGTTCACAGATGTGCTTTTTGAGAATCCGGGAATGGCGGGGAATTGGCTGAAACTCGACCTTGTGGGTCGTCAATCCAATCGGTTTGGCGTCGGAGCCCGGATTCGTTTGGAGTTTGCGGACGGGGGGACACTTCGGACCGTGACTCATCAGGTTTCAAGCGGTGGAAGTTTTGGAGCGAACTCACTGCGCCCCCATATCGGAGTCGGTCAGGCGGAAAAGATTGATCGACTCACGATCGAATGGCCGACCAGCGGACAGTCGCAGGTCTTCCGTGGTCTGGAGGTGAATCAAAGATTTCAAGTTATTGAAGGCGCATCACCGAAGTAAAACGCCCTTCCAGACGACAGAAACGCCGAAAGCAGCTGAGAAGAACGCGAAACGGCCCGGTAACATGCAGGTCACCGGGCCGAGTCATTATTGGCCTATGGAAGTGGATACCGCTTCCGCCGGGAAGTCAGTTATTTCGCTGCCGAGAACCGCTTGTTGACTTCATCCCAATTGATCACGTTCCAGAACGCGGAGACGTAGTCGGGACGGCGGTTTTGGTAGTTCAAATAGTAGGCGTGCTCCCAAACGTCGAGTCCGAGGATCGGCGTGCGGCCTTCGGACAAGGGAGTGTCCTGATTCGGTGTGCTCTCAACGATGAGCTTTCCATTGTCGACGGACAGCCACGCCCAACCGCTGCCGAAGCGAGTCGCGGCGGCGTTGGCGAATTGCTCCTTGAAGGCATCAAAGCTGCCGAAGGTCGAGTTGATCGCTTCGCCGACGGCACCGGTCGGAGCACCACCCCCACCCGGCTTCATGATTGTCCAGAACAGCGAGTGGTTGGCGTGCCCCCCCCCGTTGTTGCGGACGGCGGTGCGAATCGATTCCGGCACCGACGCGAGGCCGCGCATCAGGTCGTCGATCGACTTCGAGGCGAGGTCGCCATGCCCTTCGAGAGCTTCGTTCACCTTATTGATGTACGCCTGGTGGTGTTTGGTGTGGTGGATTTCCATCGTCCGGGCATCGATGTGAGGTTCCAAAGCGTCATACGCATACGGCAGTTGAGGCAAAGAATAAGCCACGGTCGTTTCCTTCGGTTGAGACAGAATGTTTCCAATGGGATCAGCCGTCATTTTAGACCGCCATTTTCAGGTCACAACCATTCGTTCCGGGAAATCAGCGAACATCGGCAAACTCGATGATGAGTCGCGATCCGCGATTGATGGCTCGTCTAATCACGGGCTTCAAATTGCAACTCGATCTTTTGTTCCTCACCCAACAGGTCCGACTTGACGACGATTGTATCGCGAATGGACGGCAGGCTCGCACCAGGGACTCGGATCAGCAGTTCCGCAGTGCCGTCGATGACCGGAATGCGGCGTTCGATGGATGCGCGGACGAGTTGGCCTCGAGTGTTGTAGTAAAAGGCGTCCTCGGGAATTTTCTGGTGATAGCTGTCGGTCCCCTCGACTGATCCGGAGAAGTCCCGGAGACTGACGGATCGCGTTCCCTCAGGAACCCGAATGCGGATCACAATGTGGTAGTTTTGCCGGACTTTGGGTGAGGCCCCCGGTTCGGCGTGGAGGACACCTCCTCGGAGAAGATTTCCGACGATTGGCCAAGGCCAAACTGAGAAGCTGCCTTTGTGGATGGCATTCTCCGGGGCGGCGGTTCGGAGTCCGCTCAATCCGTCATCCCCACTTCCTTCGCGGCCACCGTCTCCATCAGCGGAGGTCGTATCGGCGATCTTCAGATCGGGGATGTAGTCTGTTCGCGCGCTGTCCAAATCAAGAATCCGCGATTGCAAATCGGCCGCCGCCCCGGATGAAGGCTGGGGCATGTCGACGAGGGTATCCAGCGGTCCATCGAGTTGGACGTTCTCTTCATCGTTTTGCTGGACGACGGTTGTATATGTGACACCCTCGTCAAACGTCCGATACACCGGGATCGTCATCAGCCCAAGGAGCACCAGGTGGACGACAAATGACATCGCAAAGCCGGCCCCCTCGTCGCCGTTGAGACGGTTCCAAAAGTCTCGCCACCAGGGCAGAGTCGGCCGCTTCCAGTTCGGCGTCGCTTCACCAAGTTGTTCCGAGACTCCCGGCGGCGGCGGATTCAACCGCCGAACGGGTTTCGGACTGGAAGTTGCGGGAGCCATGGAAACGACGAACTGGGGACATGATTCATTGAGGAAATCCGTCCGCCCAGAGCCGATCGCAGATTGGACAGCCGGACAGTTCCCACACCATCATATTCCATTTACGGCGAATTCGACAGATGTTCAACATTGTGATTGCGTTCGCAGCACCATTTCCAGGAAATTCTGCGGCGTTCAGCGAACGACAGTTCCTGATGGCTCGCTGGCGATCTGGCTTGGATCCGAACGAGGCTTCACGATCACAATCTGATCCCCACGCATGAAATACGGCACTTCCGTTTGTGGATACGCTGAGAGATCGACCTGATCCGCGAGCTTCGCGAGTTTCTTACGAGTTGTCAGGAGGGCTCTCGGTCGCCCCGTCCCACTTGCTAGGAATTCTCCGGCTTCCTCCGGCTCAACAGGCCGAATCGCCCGACCTGCGTAGAAGACCCAACTCGCTTCAGATCGATGCAGCGACACCAGTTCATAGGCCTCGCGATCGGTGTCGCCATAGAGACCTGCCACGATGTCTTCCACGTGCCGGTGACGATCAACCCTCGCTGCCGCGACAGAAAACAGAACGACCGAAAAGGCCAACGACGTTCCAAACATCACACGGAAGGCTCGCTGCGACGACTGCTGTTTTTCCAGATTCCAGGCCCAGAGCCCCCCCACGAGCGGAATTACGCCCAGCAGTCCAAGGATCTCTTCGCCTGGAAGGAGCAAATGGGCGGCAATCGGGAGGGCGACCGTGATGCCGACTCCCACGGCGACAATGGTTCCGAAAGAGAGCCTTCGCCACACTGGAGCAAACAGAGCGAGGCGGTGGGACGCCCTCTGAACAAAAGCCCCCATCAGCAATGCAAGTCCGGGATAACAGGGAGTGATGTAGCTGGGAAGCTTGGTCTTTGCGACCGTGAAGATCCCAAGGTACACCCCCACCCAGCAAAAGGCGAGCAGATAGGAACGATGTCGTTCGGATTTCAGCTCGCGAACGCCGTCTAACAGAGCGGGCAGCCAGAAGACGGACCAAGGGAAAAATCCGAACAGCAACGCGATCGGATAGAAGACGGGGCCAAAATTGTGGCCGTCCATCGCCCGGGTGGCCCGCTCCAGGTTATGGACAACGAAGAAGCCGTAGGTCCATTCCCCGTCCGTGCGAAGGTGGACCCAGATGTACCAGGGAAGTGCCACGAGCGCCGCCGCGACGATTGCGGTGATCGGCCGCATGTGCCAACAGGTTTTCAAAAAGTGGATCGGAGCAAATGGCCGCAAAACGTCGACGATTCGTGACACCCAGGTTGGCTTCTCATCGGATGTCGGTCGCTCTGGCAATCGGCGGATGAGCAGGAACATCCCGATCACGGCCGTTGGCAGAACCAGTCCAACTGGTCCCTTTGCGAGGACGGCGAATCCCATCGCGGCATACATCACGAAAATGACTCCCCAGGAACTCGGGTAGTCAGCGCACCAGGATCCGGTTTCCGTCGAGTCGTCATCTGCCCGTCGGGAGGTGACTCCGGCGATGTAGATCGCCATCGCCAATGTGGAGAAAAAAATGAGCGGAGCATCAGGTGTCGCCGCGCGGGACGCGACACCGAACATCAGAGTCGTGGCCATAATGATCGCGGACCAAAGCCCCGTCTGCGGCCCAAACAATCG
>JAGQQQ010000139.1 GCA_020426125.1 Planctomycetaceae bacterium | reverse complement strand
CTTCCAGGCGGTAGTAGTTTACTTCGCTCGACTGTGGTTCTGATATGTTGGCCAGTTTGGCTCATATTCTTCAGCTTGATTCCCCCATGCATTCCACTGTTCGCTGTGCCGACCACGAGCAAAGAGTTCAAGAAAGGGCCCGGGGCTGCATGCTTCGATAATGTCGTACAATTCGTCCGGTTTGCGGGAGTGTTCCCTTTTGCGGGACTTGATAATGTTGACCTGAGTTCGCCCGGCGTCCAACGTTCGCATTCGGCCCCGGACTCCGAACAAAATCAGTTCGGTCGTATTGCGAAAATAGAAGCCAACCCCGCGTCCATCGGGACCACCGTCTTTCCGGATCTTGTGCCAGACGATATTCGTCTTGTACTCAAAGCCCCAGGCGTCCAGAACGTCGAGTCCTTCTTTGAGGAGGGCGTTCGGAACCCACAAATAGAGATGGGCGGCCTCCGCGCACGCCTCCGCAACGGGAATCTCACAGATTTCCGGCAGGGTCAAAGTCCCGTAGCGATTGAGCCGTTTGTGCTCGGGAGCCATCTTTCCGGTACGGTTGGCGAACTGCCACGGTGGATCCGCCAGAACGGTTCCACAGCCCAATCCTCGACAGGTTTGCGCAAAGTCTACTGCGGCGGAAAGAGTCTCGGTCATTGAATCAGAAGTGCGTGACTTTCCGTGGTGAGTGAGCCAACGGACATTAATTCCAGTTGCATGGATCGAACCAGACCACTTCGGAGACTTGCCGTCGGCGGATGGGAATCGAAATGGTGTTGATCGGCCCCTCTTGGGGCTGCTGAACTTCCCGAATGGGAGCCGGAGTCGGTCTGGGAGTTGGAGTCGAAACAGGCGCCGGGGCTTCCGTGGTGGGGAGTTGCTGAGCGGGCCGTTGGGATATCTGTGACATGGGCTTCCGGATGGAAACCGTCCACAGCCGATCAATCTGCACCTGTTCCCGCATCGTCAGGTTGGCATCGATTCGGGCGTCCCCTTCCACCTTGGCGATCGCCTGGAGCAGAATTCGCCGACGGTGTCCCGGTTCGAGAATCGGGATCTGGTGTTTGACGAAATCGCCGTATCGGTGTTCGAACTGATCCGAGAGTCGCACGAAGAGTACGACATTTTCCGCAGCGGCCGTTCCGACATTTTCAATGGTGAACAAGACCGACAAATCGTCTCCCTGTTTCAGTTGCTCAGGCGGACTGACGGTCATCTTTAACTCAGGTTTTCCAGGATCCACCTGCACTTGGGGAATGAATGGCTCTGGTGCCGACTCCGGCACCGGTTGCGGAGTCAATGGTTCCGGCATCGGCTGCGGAATCACTGGTTCCGGCGCCGGTTGTGGAATCACTGGTTGCGGCATCGGCGTCGGATTGGGAACCGGGACAATCGGTCGTGGCTCCTCGATGACAGGCATCACGGGCACGACCGGTTCCGGCTCCGGTTCGGAAACGGTATTGCTCGCGGCGATTCGTGAGAATGTTTTCAGATCGGTTCGAGCAACCAGCGGAGAGGAGTCCAGGGGGAGTGCCGTGACCAGAAATCGCCGGACTTCCCCCGATCGGAGGTTGTCCACGTTCCAAGTCAGTTTTCCCGATTCGACATAGGCATCCGGCTGAGCATTCACCACGCGATGGGTGTCCGTCACCGCCTCCGTCAGAACAAGACTCTCGATCGACTGCCGGGTATGGTTGGTCATCCGGATTTCGTACTGGAAAGGAACATTTTGGGTTGCATTCTTTGGCGTGAATTTTTCCAGTGTGACCCCCAACGCTCGACGGGAGAGGATCTGCTCCATTCCCGGAGGGAGATTCGAGCTGGTCACATTGGAAAATCCGCTCAGGATGTTCATTCCGAGCCCGGCATACGGGGTCGGCACCTGCGGGGCCGGACGCTGGTACGCCCGACGCCAAAGATCGCTGAACGACGGCGTCCAATTTTGATTTGCTGGTGGAAGGGGTTGCGACACACGAGTGACAACCTGTTCTTGATCCCAGCCATAAGGAAGTCGTGTCCGCAGCAGGCGGGCATCCAATAAGGGCCGCGCCGCCGAGATGACTGGTTGCTCGACCATTTTCGGCAACACCGCTTCGAGCGGCATCGATGGCGGCGGAGGCAAGAGTTCTACTTCAGGAGCCGGCTCGACGATGTCAGCGATCGGCAAAATCTCTCGGGTGACCGCTCGGGAAGCCGCTTCAATTCGAGGTTCCGCCAGGAAAAACAGCAACACGGCCAGCATCAACCCAGCGAGGCCGCAGGTCGCTCCGGCCATCCAGGGGGAGACATGGCCAACCACCTCTTGAACGGCGCGTTGCCCGCGCCACAACCCCCGACGGGCTTCGATGACGATTGCGGCCGCTTCCGGAAACAAATGTCGTGGTCGGGGAATCTGGCCGTGTTTCCGCACGGGATCGCTCCTTCCTTGAGGCGATGGATTTCACAACACACATCAAGTGCGCCGCGAAACAATTCGAGTGCGATGAGAACGTTCTCAAACAGCGGAATAGCAGATTCTGCCGAAACTGAAAAGGGAAATTCGACTCACACTGCACTTGAAGTGCTTCCCGGAACGGCTTGCCATCCGCAACGGCGGTTCCGATAATCCCCGCTCTTGAAATCGTGAGGAAAACATCAGCCGGAGTCGATGTCGTGCCCGTCATCAGTGTCGAAGGAGAATCGCTCAACCGCTTGTTGGGCAAGAATTATGCCGTTGAAGACCTCGCGGAGGCTCTGGAACAGATGGGCTGCGACGTCGATGACGTGCTCGAAGTCGACCGATTTCGCTGCCCGAAGTGCGGGAGCGCCGTCGAAGCCTCGCTGGGAGCCGAGGTGACGAACCGCTGTAACTGGTGCGAATACGAGCAGGAAGGAAGTTTCGAAAAGATTGGGAGGAGTACGGTCATCCGTCTCGACCTGTTGGCCGCCCGTCCAGACTTATTCGATGTCGGCGGGATTGCCCGAGCTTTGAAGGGGTACCTTGGCGAGGTCGAAGGACTTCCGGAATACAACGTGACGGCTTCGGGCGTCTCGGTGACGGTCGATCCCGCCGTCGATGGGGATACGTGTCGAAGGCCCTACATTCGCTGTGCCGTCGTGGAGATGGACAACGTCGACGACACGACGCTGGTTTCACTGATGAAGTTGCAGGAAGCCTTACACTGGGGAGTGGGCCGGGATCGCAAGCTGGCGTCCATCGGCGTATACGACCTCGACACGATCAACGGACCGATCACCTACACAACGATCGACCCCGACAAGGACGCCTTCGAGCCACTTGGCAAAGCGGGCGAAAGAATGACCGGCCGGGAGATCCTGGAAAAGCACCCCAAAGGAATTGGCTACGCGAAACTTCTGGCGGATCACAAGCGGTATCCGGTCCTCAAAGACGCCGATGGGCAGGTCTTGTCGATGCCCCCGATCATTAACAGTGAATCGACCAAAGTAAAAGTCGGCACGAAGCGGTTGTTCGTTGATGTCACCGGCATCAGCAAATCGGCCGTTGTCAAATCCCTGGATACGTTCGTCTCGTCCATGGTCGAACTCGGCGGACGGGCGCAGACCGTTGTGATCAAACAGGCCGACGGCACCGAACTCACAACGCCGGACCTTGCTCCCCGAGAAGTCGAAATCGATCTCGAAGCCGCCAGACGCTGGCTCGGGTTGCCGCTCAATGAACAGAGCCTCGTCCAGGCGCTGCGACGGATGCGTTTGGATGCCAATCAGATCAGTGAAACGGAAATGTTTCGCGTCCGCTACCCGGCCCTGCGGACCGATTTCAAGCATATGGTCGACGTCTTCGAGGATCTGGCCATCGGATATGGCTACCAGAACATCCAACCACAATACGCAGCCCAGGCGACGACCGGTTTGCCTCGTCCGGAGGACGAACACAGCGAACTGGTGCGGAGTATTATGACCGGACTCGGGTCTTCGGAGATCATGAGTCTGCCGATGACCACCGAGGAGCTGCACTATGAAAAGTTTCGTTTGCCGATCCCAAAACATTATCCCCGGATCGCCAACCCCAAACTCAAAGCGATGACGGTTGTCCGTTCGCATCTGATGACGGGACTGATGGAACATCTCCGAGAGAACCGCCGCGCTCCCCTGCCACTCCGATTCTTTGAACTCGATAACGTCACCGTGTTGGACGAAAATGCGGAGACGGGAGCGTATGAGCAACGTCGACTGGCGATCGTCGAAATGGGGAAAGAAGCGAGCTATGCGTCCATTCGGTCCGTCATCGACGCCATCTTATTCGAATTGGGGCTCGAAGGGACATTCGCCGCATCGGACCATCCCTCCTATATTCCTGGACGAGTTGCTGAACTGACAACGACCAGCGAAGTACACGGCATCCTTGGCGAGTTGCACCCCGAGACCATTGTCAACTTCGGCCTGGATCACCCCGTCGCACTTGCGGAGTTGACGCTCATGAAAGTCGAGAGTTGAGTGGTATTGAAGACGCCGGTGAAATCTGAGCGCCCGATTGATTCCGTTTAGCCGTTGCCCTCCGGGCACCGTCAGTTCCTTGATTCACCCGATCCCCGAATCTCGTCCCCCGAACCCCGATTCCCCCCATGCCCGACTCTCCGATCCGCTGGGTCATCTTCGATGCGGTCGGAACGCTGATCGAGCCGACACCCTCGGTCGCCACGGTCTACACTACCATTGCCAAGCAATACGGCAGCTTGATCGACGAAGAGATCGTTCGCGAACGATTTCGAGACACGATGAATGCCCGGTTGTCTGATCAAACCGACGAGGCGATGGAGTACGACTTTTGGCAGCGGACCGTCGCGGAGGTGATTGGGCCGACGAATGACGACCGCCGCTGTTTCGAGGAGTTGTATGAACACTTCGCGAAACCCTCGTCCTGGCGACTCAAGACGGGGGCGCAGGAGTGCGTTTCCGCGTTGGTGTCGAGCGGAATTCAACTCGGTGTTGCCAGCAATTTCGACTCGCGGTTGCACGGCATTCTTGACAGCGTCGATCTCCTCCAACAATTGAAACTCCGGCTTATCTCTTCGGAAATCGGTTGGCGAAAGCCGGCGAGGCAATTCTATGAACGAGTGCTAACGGACACTGGGGTCGAACCGTCCAAACACCTCATGGTCGGCGATGACCACGACAAGGACATTCTCCCCGCCCGACAACTAGGAATGCGGACGTTCCACGTGTCGGAGTCTTCGTCGGAAGCGGCGGCAGGGAGTCTGTTCCAACTCACGGACTGGCTGCGGAACATCGATGAAGACTGACTCGGAAGAATCCGTCGAACGAAATCTTAGTGAGGAGGAAGCTCCGCCACGAGAGCGTCGACGGTTTTGGCGACTGCACCTGGCGATCGCAATACTGACGATCGTCGGCACCGCATTGCGGCTCACCATTCAGGATGTCGTTCCCGTCGTCGCGACGCTGTTCTATGCGACGCCGATCTCCATTCTATTTTTCGGAGCCTGCTGGAGTGGGGTCGTCTCCTGGCGGCAACAGGGACGATTCACCGCGGAGTGGGGGCTGTTTGCGGCCATTCTTCTTTTCTGGTGGATCAGCACCGACTGGCGACGGCAGGAGTCGGCTGATGTGCCTGAGAACGCCGCGAAGGTGTTGTTCTGGAACGTCGCTCGACATGACGACTTGACGCGAGCGGCGGACTATCTGCGCACGACCGACGCCGACATCATCGGCTTGGTTGAGGTGAAAGGCTCGGCGAAGGACCGACGACAATTCTGGAACGAACAACTCCCGGCCTACGATGTTTCGATCCTGGGTGGAGGCATCCAACTTCTCACCAAAGGAACCAGCGGCGAGGCGGTGGTTCACCATCTGCATCGCAACTCGGAAGCCCGGGAGTTACAGGTGACGGTCCGGGGGAACGTGATCACCTGCTTTGTTGTGGACATCGAATCGGATCTGATTCGTTCTCGAAAAACGGCCCTCAACAATCTGGCAGAACTGGCCAATGGACACTCTGGCGAGCCCACTCTCCTGATGGGAGATTTCAACACCCCGCCGGAGTCCGTCCATTTTCGAGGACTCAAGGCGCATCATCGCCTCGGATTTGACGGGGCGGGAAGTGGCTACCGTCCCACCTGGCCGGTACCGATCCCCTTATTGAAGCTCGACCAAATCTGGGTCAATGAACAACTCGAACTGCTCGAATGTCAGCAGGGTTGGTCGATCGCTTCGGATCATCGCCCGATCTGGGTGACGGTGATTTCGAAGGAAGACGACTGATCGCGATGCAGACAACGCATTCTCAAGTCGCAACGGAATTGAAGAAAGCTGGCAAGAGGCCGTTGTGTGGAACGGTTCTGGGGACAGGGGACTGATGTCCCCCGCTCGCCG
>JAGQQQ010000138.1 GCA_020426125.1 Planctomycetaceae bacterium | reverse complement strand
CTTCGGGCTGACGAGCCATGCTCTCGACGGCAGCCGCACCGATCTTGGCAATTCCGAGTCCAGCACCGAGGATGATCAATCCCGCTCCAAAGGATGGAGTGAGATCGATGAGGGACTGAGCCTCTTCTCCGACCTGGGCGAAAGCCGGGGTGGCAAAGGCCAACAAGGCCACGGCGAACATCCAGCAAACTTGAAAAACACGCGCCACTTGAGAACTCCTCATTTCAAAAATTCGGCGGAAACCTGAAATTCCAATGGAACTCACATTAACTGGCCACGCGGCCAGACATATTCAGATGAAGAACTAATGTTCGTGCAACGACATCGCAATGAAGATCGTCGCCAAAAACGAGAAAACGTAGGCTTGAATGAAGGCCACGAGCAACTCTAACAACCCCACGCCCACTTGACCGGCGAGGCTCGCAGGGGTCACCACCGACCACGCCCCGTGGCCGGCAGTGCTTGCAATGAATCCGAGAATCACACCAAGCACCGTGTGACCACCCATGATGTTGGCAAACAAACGAATGGCCAACACACCGTGCTTGATGAAGAGGCCCACAACTTCGATGACAAAAATCATCGGGACCAAAGCCATCTTGATCGGGCCTGGAGCATCGACGGCGGGAACCATATGGGTCCAAAACCCGACGGCCCCATGCATCTGGGCGCCGTAAATGAACGTGGCTCCGAAGGCAACGATCGCCAGCGCGAGCGTCACACTAATACTTCCCGTCGCCGACCCCATCCAAGGGACAGCACCGATGAGATTGCAAAACAGGATGTAGAAAAAGCAAGACCAAATAAACGGCAGGTACTTATCAGCCGGATGACCCGGATGAGCATTCTGGACAATTTCATGGGCGTCCATGTGAGCGGCGCCGTGAACATCGGGCTGGTGCCCTTCGCCAACGACTTGGCCACCGTCGTGTCCATGGCCATGGTCATCGTGACCGTGGTGGGCGTGCGGATCGCCAATCACCGGGCGGACCACTTCATCGCGGATGTAGACCGCGAGCATTTCCCAGAAGTTCCAGAACCACCCGTGAACAACCTTCCCGCCTGACGCCTTATTCGCCAGGCCGCGGAAGACCAAAAACACGAGCAACACGGCAACGACCTGCAAGACCATAAACTTCGACAGCGCGAAATCGGCAGTCTCGGGACTGGTACCACCCCAATAGGGGAGATGCAGTTGAACCCCAAACGGGAGTTCAAACTCGTAGAAGTCGTAAACGTGATGGAAGATTCCGTGTGCGGCAAGCATGTTTCAATTTCGCGGTTGTGCACCCTGAATCAGGATGCCGGCGCCCCCAAGTGTTGATCCATCCCCTTGGACTTCGAGGCAATTGGTCGCAACACCTCGAACGTCTCGATCGCCAAGTTCACGAGATACAGAACTGCCAGTGACAGGAAGAAAACAGGCGTCCTCAGACCAGCAAAGACACCGGCCAAACCCGCGGCGAACAACAGCGTCAACGCCGGACGCACCAGAGTCGCAGTCAAGATCACGCCTGAGGACAATTCACGAGCACCAAGAAAAGACCACAACACCCCCGCCACGACAACCGAGATTCCAGCGGCCACAGGGATGGCCGTCCAGGCTGACCCCAGCCGCAAACGTTCAACCGGGAGTAGCCCCGCCCCCAGTGATGCAACAACGAGCAAGATCGCCGCTACGACAACCGTCGCGACGAGAGTCATTGCCATCCTGGGAACAAATCGATTCAAGGAAGCCGCCTTAGCGCCAATCAACAAAACACGACAACAAATCTCAAACATCACCCCTTTGGCCCGCTAGGCCGTGTTGGGGATTCTTTCTCCAACTGCTTCAACATCTGCCAGAGATGCCACGACGAAACGAGCAAGCCAAACGCCGATCCAACCAACAGCAACCACGGGGAAGTTTCCCACATCTGGTCGCCCCAACAACCCAGCAGGCAAAAAAACGCGACTTCAAAGGAAATGCTCGTGACCTGGGAGGCCCAGTACATCACGGCTCGCGAAGTCGAGGAATTTGACCGTTTCAAGACGTGGACAACTGCGCAAACCTGAAAGTTTCGTAACGTTCCGGCGGAGTCTAGTCCGCGCCAGAATTGAAGTCAAAGGCCGAAGATCGACGAAGTTTCCAATCCCCAAAATTGGCGATCACACAGCGAAGCCCGCCTGTGGGCGCCGGCGTCTGGATCATGCAGGGGGCACCGTTTCCATGGATACATTGCAGCGAATCCCGATTTTTTCGGGGTTCGACGGCGATTGGCTTTTCAACAGAACCTCAATTCCTGATCATGGGAAACAATTGCGGAGGATCGTCCATGCCCCAACGCCGTCGACGCGAACCGTCCATCAGTTCGTCCATTCCAGATTCAGTTTCGTCCGAGTCCTCAGGCAATCTCCCCGGAAGGTCGGGAAAGGTGACTCCACACGAATCGGAAAACGCAGACCTTTTCGAGACGCACGAGGTTGCCGCCAACTGGTACCATGTCTGCTGGGAGATCTCTGAGAAGACGAGGCAGCGAGCAATTGCCTCACTTAAGGGACTTGCACGCAAGTCGCAGCTCGTGATTCGTTCATCATTGGAGACACGTCCTGAAACCGGGACGGCGAGCGTCGAAGTGCTCGCGACCACGACTGTCGACGAGTCCGCCCAAGAATGGTTTCTCCGACTTCCCCGTGTGGAAGGCCGATATCAATTGGAATTGGGGCGGCTCACGCAGGAGAAATTCTTCACGCTGGCGCGCACCACCGTTACTCCCTCAGCGACGGCATTCCGCTCCTCGGCCGAGAGATGTCCACCACTTTCCTCGACGTCACTCCAGTCGCTGCTGAGCGACACGGAGACTCCGCCTCCGCTCACCTTAACGACGGCTATCGAAATCTCAGGGCAAACCTCCCCGGCGTCCAAGATCACGGTGAACGATCTCCCAGTGACAGTCGACGATAGCGATGGCCGCTTTCTCCTCCGATTGCCAGCCGTCTCGGGGCGGATGGTCCATGCTGTCGTTGCGACGGCTCACGGTCGCCAGCAACGCGGACTGATCGCGGTGGAAGTGAACACCCATCTCCTGGAAGTAGACGACGAGGTTGACGAATGATCGGCCAGACAGTCTGATCCTGTTGGCGACCACTCACTCAAAACAGCCTTGGCCATTGGAATTGGCGAAAATTTCCCATGAAGACCGCACTTGATTACGCTTCCGAATTGATCCGTTTTGATTCCGTGAGTTCTGTCTCCAACGTGGCCGTGACCGATTGTGTCGACGAGTCATTGAAGTCGCTGGGGTTCGAGACCGAGCGGGTCAACTACATTGACAGGCGGGGGGTGCCGAAGTCGAATGTCATCGGCAAGCGAGGTTCGGGCACGGGTGGTCTGGCCTATTTCGGGCACACGGACGTGGTCCCCGCCCGAAATTGGAAGTTCTCGGATCAGGGACCGTTTGAGCCAACCGTCCGCGAGGGAAAGCTGTTTGGACGCGGCAGTACTGATATGAAAGGGTCGGTGGCCTGCATGCTGGCGGCCGCCGCCCAATTGGCCGATCGAAAACTGCGGGAACCCATTTACATCTGCTGTACGGCTGACGAAGAGACGGGGATGGTCGGAGCGGAACAGGTCGCGGCGAACTCGCAACTTTACCGAGAGATTGTCTCTGGCCAAAGTCGCTCGATCATTGGCGAGCCGACGCGACTGGAGGTCGTCCACGGCCACAAAGGCGGAACCGCCGCGACCATTACTTCTCGGGGGATTGCTGCCCATTCGAGCATGAACAAGGGCATCAACGCCAACTGGAAGATGATTCCGTTTCTGAACACCATGAAGGAGATCTACGCGGAGTTGGAATCCGATCCCCAGTGGAGGAACAACGAATTTGATCCGCCGACGATGAGCCTGAACATCGGGATCAACGACCACACCCCGGCGATCAATATCACCGCCCCGCAAAGCGTCTGCACCGTCTACTTCCGGGCGATGCCAGGCATTGACGTGGATCCGCTCATCCAACGGATCGAAGCCGCGGCAGCAGAAAATGAATTGGAGCTGGAATATCAGTTCCGGGCGACACCGTTTTATGTGCCGGCGGAGTCTCCCTTCGTTCAGGAATGCCTGGAGTTTTCTTCGGTCAAAAAGCCTCGAACGGTGGCTTACGGAACCGACGCCGCCCGATTCGGGGAACTGGAACGCTGCGTGATCTTCGGCCCAGGCGATATCGCACAAGCCCATACGCACGATGAATGGGTCCTGCTGGAGGACCTTGAGCGGGGAACCGATGTCTACCGCAGGATGGCCGAAGCGTGGTGCTGTTCGTGAGAGGTGTTCTGGAAAAACCCCTACCGATCTCACGGCACGAGATGTGTTTCTGACGCGTGAACTTCTTTTCCGTTTCGCGAAGACAGCCACTCGGACGCGGAAGTCCTTCTTGCGAAATCTCCGACGAGTCGGAGATTTCTCTCAAGCGAAGCACTCCAATCATCAAGCCGACATTCTACGGAATCTGAGCTTCGTCAAAAAGAAAGGGGTGACAAGTCCCCGCACTCCAAAGATTCCTGCGATTCATTCTTTGCGGAGATGACGCGGAATGCCGCAACCAAGTGATTCTTCCGGTTTCTGCGTCTGGCAAATCTGTGGCGAAATTCACCGGCGAAGGCTAAGGAGTTCTCATCATGGTTGGATTTTGACGGTCCGTCAAAGTTCAACGGTCCGGGAAGCCGATGAACGGAATCGTATTGACTCAAATCGTCAATTGGGGAATGATCCCTGCCCGTTGAAATCTGAACCATTCCCTAGAAACCGGCCAGATTCGCCGATCCTCGTTTCCCCTCCCACCTCGTCCGATCCTGCGACAATGAACCGCAAGGACCGCGGTTCCCAGTCTACGACACAATATAATCTCGTTTAGCCTTGCGCCCGGCTTCCATCGGGGCTCGCGGCTATGGACAGCCAGCACTGAGACCGCCCGAACGCGGTGACCACCCGAAAACGGTTCCCATGCGATATCGCCTTGCTGCAATCTTGCCGGCGTACCTGATCCTTCACGCATTGGCGTACGCATCGGCGTATGTGATCCGGTTTGAGTTCGAGCCTTCCACTGAGCGGCTTCAACTACTGTGGCGGACTCTGCCGCTTGTGCTGTTGATCAAAATGGTCAGCTCCGCGAGTTGGGGAGAGTTGCGAAGGTCCTTTCGCTTCGCGTCGGTGGGAGATTTCTTCAGTCTCGCGGCGTCAACGGCCACGGCGTTTGGCCTGATCTGGCTGAGCAACGGCTGGTTTCATGGTGGAGCGATCATCCCCCGTTCAGTGATCTGTATTGATGCGGGACTGAGTTTCATCCTGATGGGTGTCTTAAGAATGGCCTATCGCGTCGCCTTCGAAGTGGGCCGGCCATTTTTACGGAAGCGTCGGCGTCAGAAGACTCTGATTTACGGTGTCCGTCAGCCGAGTGTGGCGATCCTGCGTATGCTGGGAGCGACATCCTCGCTGGACCATCCCTATCGACCCATCGGGTTTGTCACGGAGAACACCGCGACACTCCCCTCACTCATTGGCGGACTGCGGGTCCATGCCATCGGCGAAGAAACTCATTGGGAAGCCATCCGCAATGCGACAAACGCTAAAAACCTGCTGATTCCTGGAGACACACCGGGGCGCATCGTGCGGCAACTGTTTCGCGATTGCACAGCGGCGGGAATTAAGGTCTATGTTATTCCCACTGTTGATGATCTGGTGGACGGTCGTTTCAAACTCACGGTCCGCGACCTGACAATCTCCGATCTCCTGAGACGCGAGCCCAACCAACTCGACATGGAGGCTATTCAAGACTACGTCACGGACAAGCGTGTGCTTGTGACAGGTGGTGCTGGGAGTATTGGCAGCGAACTTTGCCGCCAAATCGCCGCGCTGAAACCCAGCTTGCTCGTGGTTTTGGACCAATCGGAGTTCGGGACGTTCACCGTCGAGCGGGAGTTCGCGACCAACGCGACTTACGCCAATTTGAATGTCGAGTATGTCGTTGCTGATGTGCTGGATGAACGGACTCTCGACCAGGTGATGGAGACCTTCGAACCCGAACTGGTGTTTCACGCGGCTGCCTACAAGCATGTCCCGTTGATGGAGGACAATCCACAGGCCGCCGTGCTCAATAATATTCTGGGGACCAAGTGCGTTGCCGACACTGCTTCGCGGCACGGCGTGGAACGTTTTGTTCTCATTTCGACGGATAAAGCCGTTCGCCCCACCAGTGTGATGGGTGCCAGCAAACTGATGGCGGAGAAATACGTTCAGTCGCTGTCCCGAACATCAAAGACGCGATTTATCACCGTTCGGTTTGGGAACGTGTTGAATTCGATGGGAAGCGTTGTCCCGACGTTCCGCAAACAGATTGAAGCTGGGGGGCCGATTACCGTTACCCACCCAGAAATGAAACGGTTCTTCATGACGATTCCCGAAGCGGTCCAACTCGTGCTGCAAGCGGGAGCGATTGGCCCCTCAGGCGGAGTCCTAATTCTCGATATGGGTGAACCTGTCAAGATTGTTGATCTGGCCAAGGACATGATCATGCTATCGGGCCTCCGATATCCGGATGACATCGACATCGCATTTTCGGGCATGCGTCCAGGCGAGAAACTGTACGAGGAACTGTTCTACGGCTCCGAGGAAACGTCGAACCGAATCCACGAGAAGATCTTTTGCGGGGAGTTGGACACGGCTCCCCCGTTGCCCGCGGTGATGGCGGACATCCGTCGCCTGGAAGAGGCCGCTCTGACTAGCCAAGCCGAGACCTTGGCGGTTTTCAAGGAGACTGTGGCAAAGTATTCCGACTCGGAGTGGACTCCGTCTCGGCTTCGTAAGGCGGCGTGAGCGGCGTTCGCCGTGGCGATTCCCGGTGCGAATCAGCAAGGGATCGTACAGGCGAAAAATTCACCCCCTGCTGAGTCGTCCGAACGAACAAACAAGGGCATGGGGATAACGATGAAACTGTTCTATCGGTTTGCCGTCTTGGGGTGGCTGGCTGCTGTTCCGTTCCTGGATCGAAATGTCTGGGCAGATGAGATCCATCCGCAGAAGTCGGGTGATATCACTGCGGCACTTCAGCAAGTGTTCGATGCGGCCGGCGAGGGGGCGAAAATCCAATTCGAGACCGGCGTGTATCACATGTCGGGTGTGGTGCGGATTGATAAGTCCGTGCGGGTGGACTTCAATGGGTCCACGATCATCTTTGACAACGGCTTTCGGGAAAAAGGGTTTCACGTCTCGCCACAAGCCGTATGTGAAGTTGTGGAGTTTCAAAACGGAAATTTTATTGGCGATGGCACACTCAACGCCAACAAAGGCCCGGTGATCTCCTCTTACAGCGGCTGCCGAGTCGGTCGGTTCGTCATCGAACGCTGCACCTTCCGCAACCTGACCTACGGATGCAGTTTTAACTGCACTCACGCCGGGGTCATTCGGAACGCCTCACTCACCGGATGCCTGTTCGAAAACATCGTTGGCAACGATGCCGAACGGGGTAAAGGAGTGGCCTTCTCGCTGAATCAGAAAGAGTTTTGCGCGGGACGTTCCTCGGGGAATGTGTTTATCAACTGCGGAAGACACAGCGTCTACTGCAGTGCCGGGGGCCGGTTTCTCAGCGACGGAGATACCTGTTACCGCAACAACGTGGGGGGAGAGACGAACTATCCGCTGGCCGCTTTCGCCCTGGCGCGGGGTTCCCACATCAAAGTGACCAATGCCTATATCGAAGGCTGCCGAGACGGGATCAGCGTCAGCAGCGGCGATCCCAGTCGGGAGTATTCCGATGTCGTCATTGAGGACTGCACCTTCGTCGACAATGATCGCTATGACATCTCCCTCAATACGGACAACCCGGAAGCAAATGGCCTCTACCGAAACGTTGTCGTGAGGAATACGAATCACACGTTAACCAGTGATTCCGGAGTCGCCGTCGCGGCGTGGGCCTATCAAGGAATGCGACTCAGCGGACTGCAGATCTTTGATGAACGGACACGGGACAAAACAACACTTTGGCTGGCGGGACGAGGAGACAGCCAGGGAATCAGCGTGACCGACGTCGACATCACAACATCAAAACGGCGGGGAGGAAGCGGACTGATCTATATCCGGCCGGATGCAGGAAAGTCGATTGAGGAGTGGGATGTGCGACTGAACGGAACCGTTTATCGTGTCAATACTCGCTGAGATTAAAAGAAATGTTTCGCGGCCCCAATCCCGTAGGCCGCGAAACAGGTGAATCGTGTGCGTTTTCGGAATGCGTTAGTTGAATTGCCAGCCGTAGCTGCCGAGTTCCAACGCGAGGAAGATGCATCCGGTGATGAGTGCCGCGACGGACACGAACAGCAATCCGACGTAAACATCGGGAGCACTATCTGAGTTTGGACGTGACATTGTCACCCTCCTGAATAATCCCGTTCTTGGCGGTCAGTACAACTTCCCCGACAGCGGTGTCGGGATACAACTCGACGATCTTGATTTGCCCGAGCCAATCGGCATCCGAGGCGTCGGTCACCCGGAAGACGTCGAGCAGATGTCCTTTAATCAGACCGTCATCGCTGCCGACCGTGATTTCGACCAAATTCACGTTGTTGTTCCGAGCCTTCTTAATATCCGCGACGACCCCTTCCACTGGAGGGGGAGGTAACTCAAGCTTTGCAACCACTTTGGGGTCCGTTTCGAGCCCTTCAGATTTAACGATCTTCTCCAGGAAGGCGGCTTTCTCTTCAAGTTCCAGCTTTTGTTTTTCAAGTTGTTGGAACGACTGATTGCGCGTGAACAGATCGTCCTTGGTCGTTCGGAGTTCCGCGTTCGTTTTATCAAGTGCGGCCTGGAGCTTTTCGTTCTCGATGCGTTGTTTTTCGGCTTCCGCCTGCCGGAACTCCGCTTCGGCCCCTTTGGATTCGGCGAGACCGGTCTGGGTTTCCCGTTGGGTTTCCAACTGGTTGTTCAAAGCTTGCAAGTTCGCGACTTCCGCGAGGAGAGCCGCGTTTTTGGCCTGGAACTGATTCGCTCGGGTCTGTTCGGTTCCAATCTCCGCGGTGTGTTGTCGCTTGGCGTTGGTGAGTTCTTCTTGAACCACCTGCAACGTCTGCTGACTCGTTTTCAGAGCTTGCTCGAACTCGTTGGCTTTTTCTCGCCAATTGCCGTGGATCGCAAAAACGGCGCCAGCAAACGCCATGAACAGGAGGCTCATCACCACCTGCATCACGACCAGAATTTTTCCGACAAATGACATGAGGCGAACTCCGCTTCGTCAACTGACTTGTCACAGACGACTTGGGTGAATGGTTCCATCACAGGGGGACTCAGAGAAACTCCAAGTGTGCCCCAGGCGGATTTGGCGTTATTTTGAGGTTTGATCTTGTAAGAGTTTTTGCCGCAATTTGGCGACTTGCAGGTTGCCTTCAATCTGGGCCTGGAGATTGTTGAGTTGAGAGTCGATTTCCTTCAATCGAAACAAGTCTACTCGCAATTCCTCAACCTGCTGCTTGAGCCGCAAAATATCTTCCCGACGGGCCTCAACCAGATTCTCCAGCTTCTGAGCCTCGTTTGTGGCGGCCACAACCTGCGTCGCCAGATCTGACTCCTGAGCGCGGATTTTCTCAAGCTCCTGAGCGCGAAATTCGACGTATTTGTCTAAAGCTTTCTTGTCCGCCTGGCGTGCCGCATCCAGTTCGGCAATCCGCGCTTCCAAAATTGGAAGCTTGGATTGCAACTCCTGCATCCGAGTCGTGTTGTTTTGAATAATCTCGTCCATGACCTTCGAAAGAACTTCCGGAAGCACCTTTGATGAGGCGACCTGCTGTTCGTCACTTCCGCGGATGGCCGTCCAAGTTGCTTCTGGACCAGCGGACTTCGTAATCCGATATCCGTTGAAATAGTCAGCGGCCATGATCGATTGCCAGTCGGGACCGCCGAATACCGTCGCGACGGCAAATCCCACGAAGGACAAACTGGCAACCGCCACAAAGATGGCCAGGATTTTGCCGATTCGTGTCATAACGTCTGAAAGCCAATAAAGGTTACGCCCGGAAAACTATCCTACGACTCCTCCCTGAGTGATGTCAATCGGCGGAATTGTCCGATTTGTTTCCGAGTCAGGCTTTTTCTTCTTCGGCATTCCCGCTAGCAGACCAAAGACGGAGTTGGCCCGAAACAACGGGGGACACGGGATCTCCTCGCACGGCAAAGAAGACAACGGTCGTGCCGATTTCAACGGTTGTGCCCATTGCGATCCTTCGTCAACACTTCCGGGCTGAAAACCGGGCGTCAGGAGAAATGCTTGACCTTTTCCAGATCACGGGTGAGCATGGCGATGAACTGACGTCGCCTTAACTCGCAGAACGGACCATCTGACCATGGGACTGATTCAAGAATTCCGCAAATTCGCAATGCGGGGAAATCTCGTGGATCTCATGGTGGGATTCACCGTCGGAGCGGCCTTCACGACCATCGCCAAATCGTTGGTGAATGACATTGTCATGCCTCCAATCGGATTGGTACTGGGAAAGTCGGACTTCACGGATCTGTTCGTCGTTTTGAGAGAAGGGGACAAAATCACTGGCCCCTATGAGACCCTCGCCGCGGCTCAGGGAGCAGGGGCGGTCACCATCAACTATGGGGTCTTCATTAATAATCTCGTGTCGTTTCTCCTGGTCTCCTTCGTTGTGTTCCTCATCGTTCGAGGAATCAATCGTCTGGAAGACTCGCTCGAATCCCAATTTGGAGACCCGCCTCAGCCGGGAGAGCCGACGGAGAAGAAGTGCCCCTTCTGCCGGACGACAATTCCCGCGAAAGCGGCCCGATGCCCGGCGTGTACCTCGCACCTGGAAGGAGAGTCGCCTGCCAATCCGCATGCGTAGACAGATGGGCAACACCGCGACGCTTCGATTCAAAACTCGATGGCCTTTGGCTACCATGCCGAAGTTTTGTGACGACCTCCAATCTCTTTGCTTCACTTCGAACAGACAGCCATGGCCAAAAACATGATCGTCGCCCAGTCGGGTGGCCCCAGTCCGGTGATCAACAATACGCTCCGCGGGTTGGTGGAGACGGCCCGACAGATGGACGAAATCGGCACCGTTTATGCTGGGTGGCACGGCATCGAAGGAGTCCTAAAAGAAGAACTCCTCAATCTTTCCGACCAGTGCCCAGAGGAGATCGCCCTGCTCCGGACAACTCCCGCGGCCGGTTCGATTGGCACCTGCCGTTATAAACTGAAACCGGGACAAGACGAAGATTTTGACCGGATCATGGAAATCTTCAAAGCCCATGATATCGGGTATTTCTGCTACATCGGCGGCAATGACTCGATGGACACCGCGAATAAGGTCGCCAACCTCGCCCGAGAACGGGGACTCGATGTCTGCGGAATTGGTGGGCCAAAGACCATCGACAACGATGTCGGCGATAGTGAATTCAAACTGGTCGACCACACTCCGGGATATGGTTCCACCGCCAGATACTGGACGCACTATGTGCAGCAGGCGAATGAAGAAAACAACGGATCCTGTCCAGCGGATCCTGTGTTGGTGATGCAGGCGATGGGGCGGAAAATCGGCTACATCCCCGCCGCCGCCCGTCTCGGTGACCCGAACCGAGAAATGCCGCTCCAAATTTACCTCGCGGAGCGGAAGGTCAGCATCGACCAGATCTTTGAGAACATCAGCAAAAGCCTCAAAGAACACGGTCGCTGTATGGTCGTCGTCAGCGAAGGCCTCGAAATAGAAGGGCTCAAAATCCCCGAAGAGTTCATCGTCCGTGACTCCTTCGGGCATGCGATGCTCTCATCGAGCAAGATCACCGTCGCTCAGATGCTGACCAATGCGTTGAACGAGCAGAAGCTTCCCGTGAAGGGAGCCGCTCGTTGCAATGTCCCCGGCACACATCAACGCAACGACATGGTCTACGCCTCGAACGTCGATATCGAAGAATCGTATTACGTCGGTCAAAAAGCCGCACTCCTCGCTGCCGCTGGAGAACACGGCTACATGGCCACCATTCTTCGGGCTGACTGGGACAACTACCAGCCACGCTATGACAAAGCTCCGCTTTCAGAGGTCGCTGAGAAGGATCGAAAATTCCCCAGCGACTGGATTTCCCCATGTGGAACAGATGTCACTGATGAGTTCGTGAAGTACGCTCGCCCCCTCATTGGAGATGACTGGGTCAGCGTCCCAATCATCAACGGCCGCCTTCGCCTCGCGAAGCTGAACACGAGCAAAGAGATGTTCGCCAATCAGAAATTGCCGGCCTACGTGCCCCAAGGCGATCGGAAATAAGCCGAACATCTACTCCGGCGTTGCCTCTTGAAATGATTCATCCCGGTCGAGGAAGGACGGCATTGTCTGTCCTTCCTTTTTTTCACCCTCGCAGTTCCGTGTTAGGGCGATCGCGTTGTTCTTGGTTGAGAATCCGATTTCCCACGCATCCTCAGGTGGCCAGTTCTTCTGATTTTCGCTAGCTTGCGGGCAATCGGCCCCGCATATGTGAGAACAAGAACCCCCCCTTCCAGGAATCCTGGTGATTCGTTTCCCGGGAAGGGAAGAGTCTTCGCGCAGATGAGCAGATGATATGGACAGTCCGAATTCGGACGAATCGGTCAACGAAGGTTGGAGTGACGAATGCGAATTCTGATAGCGAGTTCAGAGGCGGTTCCGTTTGCCAAGACCGGGGGACTCGCTGACGTCGCAACCGGACTCGCCAAAGCCCTTGCCGCCGAAGGGCATGATGTGTGTCTGGTGATTCCCTGTCATCGGAAGTTCATTTCAGAAGATCAACGGGGAGAGGTGATTGGCGAACTCAATATGGACATGCGGAATTTCGATCTCCGCACTTACATCTGCCGAACAACGTTGGAGAACTCCAACGTCGAAGTGCTTCTGATCGATCAGCAGAGTTTCTTCGATCGCAAGGGCTTATATGGCTCTGGCAACTCTGATTACCCAGATAACGCGGAGCGCTTTATCCTGTTCAGCCGGGCCGTGATCGAGGTCGCGAAGACTGTTTCTCGACCGCACGTGATTCACGCGAATGACTGGCAGACTGGTATTCTGCCGGCGATGGTCCATCATGAACGGACGCAAGGCCGCCTGGCGGGGACCGGATCCGTTCTCACGATTCATAACATGGCCTTTCATGGCCAGTTTCCCGCTTGGCAAATGGAACTGACTGGCCTCCCTTGGGAATACTTCAACTGGCAGCAATTGGAGTATTACGGCCATCTGAATCTGTTGAAGGGGGGGATTGCCGTTGCCGACATAGTCACCACGGTGAGTCCGACCTACGCTCGCGAGATCTGCCGTCCGGAATATGGATATGGGCTCGATCCGTTGCTATTGAAGCGAGGGGATTCCTTGGTGGGCATCCTCAATGGTGTCGACACCGAAGTCTGGAACCCCGTGACGGACAAACATCTGACGCACCATTTTTGTGCCGACACATTCGAAACGGGAAAGCCACTCTGCAAAGCCTCCTTACAGGAAGAGTTGGGACTGGATGTGCGCCGAGATGCCCTTCTGTTTGGGATGGTTTCCCGGTTGACCGACCAGAAGGGATTGGATCTGATTTCGGCCAAGGCGGACGAAATCCTCAGGGCGGATGTCCAGTTGGCCTTCTTGGGGACGGGGGATCCGCATTACGAAAATGCTCTCCGGGACTTGCAGGCCCGGTATCCCGGCCGTGTATCCGCGACGATCGGTTTTGATGAGGGTCTGGCACACCGGATCGAGGCAGGTTCCGATGCGTACCTGATGCCGAGCCGATTCGAGCCCTGCGGCCTGAATCAACAGTATTCCCTGATTTACGGAGCGATGCCCCTGGTGCATTCCGTGGGAGGATTGGAGGATTCGGTGATCGATGCGTCGGAGGAGAACATCGAATCCGGTATCGCCACGGGGATCAAGTTTACCAGCTACCATCCGGATGCGTTCCTAGAAGCGGTCTGGCGGATGGTGGGCCTCTATGTCCATCGTCGGAACGTTTGGAATCAGATTGCCCGAACGGGCATGTCCCAGGATCTCTCCTGGAATCACAGCGCTCAAAGGTACGTGGAAGTTTATTGCCGAGCCATCGACGCGGCCCGTTCGTAGTGATTCTCTCTCGCAAGACCGCCGGCGCCTCGCCCGGGGAAATGCGCCGAGTTCGGGAACCTTCCGCCTGAAATCTCGTTGTTGGAAAGGATGATTTTTCGATGCAGCCGGTCTCTCTTGCTTTGTTCTGGCATCAACACCAGCCGTATTACCCGGATGACCTCACCGGGGAAACATTAATGCCCTGGGTCCGCCTGCACGCGACAAAGGACTATATTGGGATGGCAATGCACCTTCAGGAAGTTCCTGAGATGCGGTGCACGATCAATCTCGTTCCGAGCCTGCTCGTTCAGATCCAGCGCTATGTTGACGGCGGGAGCGACAGGGCTTTGGATGTCTCTCGAGTCCCGGCCGACGGATTAACGGAAGAGGATTCCCTGTACCTGCTGGAACAATTCTTCATGGCCAATGAGGCGACGATGATTCGCCCGTTTCCGCGTTACCATGAGCTCTGGCGGAAACGGGGACCCGGTCGGGAAACGCCCCAACACGCCTTGCCTCGATTTTCCAAGCAGGACTTTCTGGACCTCCAGGTGTGGTACAATCTAACCTGGATTCACGAGCTGGTTTTTGAGCAGGACCAGGAACTTCGAGCGTTTCGCGGCAAAGGAAAGGACTACACGGAAAAGGAAAAGCTCTGGCTTTTAGAACGGCAACGGCAGATCGTCGCCGAGGTCATTCCCCTGCATCGGAAGCTTCAGGAAGGGGGGCAGGCCGAACTCACGACGACACCGTTCTACCATCCGATTCTGCCATTGCTTTGGGACAAGAGATCGGCTCGGGAGGCGATGCCCAACTGTCCGATGCCGAAATATACGCAGTCATACAAAGACGACGCCAAACGGCATTTGACGAAAGCCGTCGCCTTTCACAAGGAACTATTTGGCGAAGTACCGCGAGGGCTCTGGCCCAGTGAAGGGTCAGTTTCTCAGGACATCCTCGGCGCCATCGCCGATGCGGGGATCGAGTGGTTGGCGACGGACGAGGAAATCCTCGCCGAGTCGACTGAAGGCTTTGTGCACCGCGAGTCTTCGGGAGTCATTAATCGGCCCGAGATGCTTTATCGGCCCTGGCGGGTCGAACATGAGGGAAAGTCGCTGCAGATGATCTTCCGGGATCATGGGCTCAGCGATCTGATCGGCTTCCATTATCAACGGAATGACCCTCACTGGGCCGCTGGAGATCTGCTTCACAAGGTGAAGGAAATTGGGAGGTCTGTCGAGTCGCATAATCCGGAACAGCCTGCACTGGTCCCCATCATTCTCGATGGGGAAAATTGCTGGGAATACTATCCCGATGGGGGCGTCTCCTTTCTCAGGAATCTCTACCAACAGGCCGCCCGAGATCCGCAAATCCAGCCGGTGCGAGTGTCGGACCACCTTCAGAAGCACCCCGCCACAAAAAAGATCAACAGGTTATTTGCCGGGAGTTGGATCAACCACGATTTTTACATATGGATAGGGCACCAGGACGACCGAGACGGCTGGGACCTTGTCCACATTGCTCGAGAATTTCTCGTTCGCGCGGAAAAGACACAGCGGCATTCTCCCGAGGTGATCGCCCGCGCCTGGGACGAACTAATGGTGGCCGAAGGCAGTGACTGGTTCTGGTGGTACGGCGACGACCACAATTCCGATCAGGATGCCCTTTTTGATGAACTGTTCCGCCGACACTTAAAAAATGTCTACACCCTCCTCGGCGAAGTCCCTCCTTCGGTGTTGTTGAAGCCCGTCACTCGGGTCGAGCGGCGACACATTCATACACAGCCTCGCTCGTTCCTGGATGTGCGGGTCGATGGCCGGATCACCTTCTTCGAGTGGCTCGCGGCCGGACACTATCAAGCGGGCAGCGAGCGGGGAACAATGACGATGGTCACGGAGGGACTCGTGACGGATCTCTACTTCGGATTCAACCGAGAGAAACTGTTCCTGCGTGCCGATACGGCGTCAAAAGCCAAACACGACCTGTCCGGCTGTGGTGAATTTCAAGTCCGTTTTATCGAACCCTACGGCACCGAGATTCGCGTCCCTCTCCAGGCTGCACCGACGGGCACGCCCCACGTGTTTGTGGACGGCAAGAAGATCACAGGCGGCGCGGGTGAGTACGCCGTGAACAAGACACTCGAAGTGGCAGTGCCCTGGGCCGCAATGGAGATGAAAATTGGTCAGCAGCTCAACTTCGCGGTCGAACTCGTTCGCGACGGCGAGGGAATTGAGCGGGTTCCCAGCGAGGGAACCATCGACCTGACCGTCCCCCCGGCGGATTTTGAGATGTACAACTGGCAGGTCTAGATCAGCAAGCGCGATTGTTGATTGCGAGCAGAGAAAATCTGAAAACCCAGGTTCCTCAACTCAGACAAATCCAAAATCCCGGATTTCCAATCGAGGAAACACGTTGTGCTCAGGCAGAAAAATCCCCAGCGGATCACGGCGAGTGGCACCCTCTTTTTGAGTTTGTGGTCTCGAATGTGTTTGGTCCGTGGTTCTTGGAGTTTCTGATTTCTCCCCTTTTACTATCCAAAAATCGACGGTCCGAAAATCAGAATGGGTCAGTTCGTGCTGGGGACAACTTGCATTGACGGGGCTCGAAGATCGTCCTCGGACTTGTTGCCCCGCTTATCTTCCTTTTCTCATTGTCGTGCTCACCGGCTGAACGCCGTCCGGGCATGTTGACGCCGGGGTTCAACGGATCAGCCTTTTTCGGCAGCACATCCCTCCAGTTCCCCCGGGTGGGTTAAGAACGTCACGTTCCGAGGACTTTGGAATCGGGTGGTCGACGGTCCTCATGATCGTAGAGGTAGACTTGCACGTCTGTCCCCGGGGAAGCCCCCTCGGATTCGGCATCGACGATCAGGAATCCGTCAGCTCGAGTCGTTGAAGAGAGAATGGACGCCCCGCTAATCGCCAGCGGTTCGACTCCCTCGGCAGATACCTTGACTCGGCAGTAGTCGACACGTCCGATCGCGGACGCGACTTTTCGTCGAAGGGGAGCGGTCAGAGATCGATAGGGCCAGTCAGACGACCTCCCCGCCAATCGGCGGATCGCTCGGCCAGCGAAAAAATCATAGGCGCAGAGACAAGAGACCGGATTGCCGGGAAGCAGGCAGACGAGGCCCCCGTCGATCTTGCCGAGTCCCGTCGGACTGGATGGTCGCATTGCGATGCCGTGAATCGCGAGTTCTCCCAGTTCTTGGACCAGTCCTGGGACGAAGTCTTCTTGCCCCACGCTCGTTCCACCAGAGACGAGGATGACATCCGCTCCTTTCTCTGCGAAGGCAGCCTGAATTGATCGCCTGTCATCCTCGCAACGGCGGATGGACTCAAGGTCCCCGCCGTCACGAGTGATCAAGCCGCGGAGGAGATAGGAGTTGGCGTCGTAAATCTGATGCCGTCCTTTCTGATGTCCTGGGATCACCAATTCATTTCCGGTGATCACGATACGGACCTGAGGACGCTTCAAAACTTCGAGGTCGGGAGTTCCGAGCGAGGCCGCGACGGCCACATCCTGGGGACGAAGCCGTCTCCCGGCCGGGAGTACGGTCGCACCGACGCGAATATCTTCCCCGCATCGTCCGATGTGTTTGTCGACAGCAACAGCTGCCGTGACTTCGACAGTGCCGTCTCTTTCAGAGGCAAACTCCGCTGGGACCACAGCATCGGCTCCCTCCGGTATGGGCGCGCCCGTCATCGTGCGGACGGCCGTTCCCGGTTCCACCGTGCCAGAGAATGGACGTCCCGGCAAGGACTCACCGAGAACTCGAAATGAGACAGGGTGGTATTCCCCCGCTCCCACCGTCTCCTGAGCATGGAGCGCGTAACCATCCATTGCCGACCGGTCGAACTCGGGAACATTCCTGGGCGCGGTCAGGGATTTCGCCAGAACCCGGCCGGTTGCCTCTTCCAAATTCGTTGATTCGGTTGCGGTTAAAGCGGTGGAGTTGGCGTCGATCCAGACGAGGGCATCAGCCACCGTGGAACGGGATGCGAAGCCGGACATTCGGACATCGGAGCGAACAGGCA
>JAGQQQ010000137.1 GCA_020426125.1 Planctomycetaceae bacterium | reverse complement strand
TGCTGGGGGCCGCTTCGTTGACGGCTCAGGTCTTGAGCTGGCTCGACAGCTCGGGTGGCAGCAGCTGGATGGTGCTGTTCCTGCCGATGGTCCTCGCAAGCGGCGGGAATGCCGGGTCCCAATCGGCGACTCTCGTCATTCGAGCCCTGGCACTCGATGAGACGGATGGCCGCGTTCTCTGGATCGCTGGCCGGGAGGCCCGCGTGGGGGCGGTGTTGGGAGCAGTGTTGGCGTCGTTGTCCTGGATCGTCGCACGAGGCATGGCCGGGACCGAGCCTTCCTACATTGTGAGCCTGACCGTGTTTTGTGTCGTCGCTATGGGGACAATCTTTGGAGCGATGTTGCCGTTGGCCCTGAATCGATTGAAATTCGATCCCGCCTTGATGTCGAATCCGCTGATCGCCGCCTTGAGTGATATTCTCGGAGTGGTCATTTACTACAATATTTCAGCGGCAATCGTTAAGTTGATCTGACGCTTGACGCACCGAACATTCACCAGTCTTGATAGCGATTCGCTCGCTCATCAGTCGCTCTTCGAGGGAAGCTCACTATGGTTCCGTCTTTTCCTTCCGGTGTCTTCCGTGCCGCTGTTTTATGCGGCGTCATGCTGACCGTCGTCGCGCCTTGTGAGGCCCAATCGCGGAAGCCGCCTGTCGGCAATACTCGCCCATTGGACTTGCAGGCGGAAAAGGTTCAGAACGAGTATCTGCAGAACCTGGCTGGTCTCGCCTCTGAGTACGAAAAGGCTGGGGACACCGAGAAGTCGGCCGAGATGTTGCGACAGATCTTGAAGGTCCGTCCCGATGTGGACGCCGTGAAGAATAAGCTCAAAGAGATCGAAGAGTCGATTTTTGACGATAACACGAAAACTATGGAGATCGACCCCTCCAAATCCTGGACATCGACGGGAGTCCTGGTGGAAAAGGATAAACCCGTGCGAATCGAAGCCACCGGAACCTACAAGTTTGTGGTCAATGACACACTCGGACCGAATGGTTACCAGGGCTCCACCGCCGTCCAGGAGTTCTCAAAGGACTTGCCTATCGGGAGTTTGATCGCCGTCGTCGCCCCCGCGAACCGCAATCCTAAGAACAAAGAAGAACCGGATCCGACATTCGTGGGCGAGGGAAAAGAGATTACCTTCAAAGAAGGGGGTCTGTTGCTGTTGCGTGCGAATGTGCCATCCAACGCGATCTGTACCGGAAAGTTGAAAGTCAAAATCAGCGGCAACTACGCCCCCGCGCGCTGATCAGTCAATCCGTCGGGCAACTCCCGTTTAGCGGACGCCCTTCGGGCGTCCATGTTCTCTCGGCAATCTCAACAGAATTCGAAAAAATTCACGGGAATCTTCATGCGCTCTCTCTTCGGCGGATTTGTCTTCTGTCTGATCTTCGGACTCACAACATCCTCACCAGCGGCGGAAACGCCAAACTTCATCATCATCAATTGCGATGATCTCGGGTACGCTGACCTCGGCTGTTTTGGTTCAGACGTTCATCGAACCCCCCGAATCGACAAGATGGCGTCCGAAGGTCTCCGCCTGACAAACTACTACGTCACCAGTGGAGTGTGCAGTCCCTCGCGGTCTTCTCTGATGACTGGCTGTTATCCCCGTCGCGTCAATCTGCATGTGGACCACAAAGGAGGCTGGGTCTTGTTCCCACGCAGTCCGAAAGGGCTCAATCCTAGCGAGGTGACGATCGCGGAGGTTCTGAAGCAGAAGGACTACGCGACGTCGATCATCGGAAAGTGGCACCTGGGTGATCAGCCTGAGTTTCTACCGACGAACCAGGGGTTTGATTCCTACTTCGGAATCCCGTATTCCAACGACATGGGCCACACCGACCGGCCCAATAAGCAATATCCTCCCTTGCCGTTGGTCTCGGATCTGGACGTTGTCGAAGCGGAACCGGATCAGCGGTACTTGACGAAGCGTTACACCGAGAAAGCCGTCGAGTTCATCACGACCCACGCGAAGCAGCCCTTCTTTCTGTATCTCCCCCACACCATGCCACACTGGCCGCAGTACGCGAGTGAAGACTTCGCTGGAAAGTCGGCCAATGGGAAATGGGGTGATGCCGTCGAGGAAATCGACTGGTCAACGGGAGTCATTCTGGACAAGCTCGAAGAGTTAAAAATCGCCGAGAAGACGCTGATTGTCTTCATGTCCGACAATGGCGGAGCCACCAACCACGGTGCCAGCAACGCTCCCCTCAAAGGGGGCAAAGGGTCCACCTTCGAAGGGGGGATGCGGGTCTGTGGCATTGTCCGCTGGCCCGGGCATGTCCCAGCAGGGCAGGCCTGCGATCAATTGCTGACGTCAATGGACTGGTTGCCGACCTTCGCACAGTTGGCCGGCGCGGAGCCTCCCCAGGATCGAATCATTGACGGTCGCGACATCAGCGGAGTGATCCAACATCCCCAAACGGCCAAAACGCCGCACGATCAGTTCTTCTACTACTGGATGTCCCATCTCGAATGCGTTCGCTCCGGGGACTGGAAGCTCCGCGTCTCTCTCCGCAAGGGCCGGGAATCCATACAACTTGAAAATCCTGAGTTGTACAACCTCCGAGACGACATCGGCGAGACCAAGAACGTGGCGGACGCTCACCCGGAGATTGTCGCGAGGCTTCGCGATCTGTGTGAGCAGGCACGCAACGATCTCGGAGACGGCGATACTCCCGGAGAAAACCAGCGGCCCGCCGGAATGCTGGAATCGGCCCGGGCGTTGACGGATCCCTAACTGGTACAGACCGTCAGGCTGGGCAAACCAGCCAGGTTTCTGTGATTCCGAATTCGTGTTCGACGCGGATTTCTCCGATTTGGATGAAGCCGAGAGTGTAACGGCGGTTTCTCAGCTTTGTCCGAGGCGATTGCGAAGAGTCAAGACGAATCCCTGAGCTTCTTCCTGTCCGTCGTTGACGATGTATTTCACCGTCCCCCCTGACGTTTCGATGGCGATGCGGCTTCCTTCGACACCGATAAAAGCAAACAGGGCCACTCCACCGAGGAGAATCGTCCAGATCCACTTCGGGAGATCGGAGATAATGAACGTGTGACACGCTACCGCCAGTCCGCTGAACACGAGAAACAGAATGGCGGGAAACAAAATTTCGTATCGCTTTTCGTAGCGGATATCTCGAATGTCCGCGAGCGGAAATTCAGACACGATCTGGTCGTCCGTTTTGATGAGACGGAGGACACCATCCTCAACAACGAGGCCGGTCTTCGGAAGAGTCAGTTTGGTCATGGGCGCTGGGGGAATCAAATAGCGGCAGCGTGGAATGACAAGAAACTAACGGGCTTCCAGCCTTTTTTCTATCGCGGCCTGGATCTCCGCCGGGTCAGCCATCCGCCCCGGCCCCAGCGACTGGCAACTGAGCCACCCGGTTCCCGGCCCGACAATGGTGATTCCATCGGACTGGAGTTGGTCGATGTTCCGCTGAACGGCGGGTTTGGACCACATCTCGTTATTCATCGCGGGAGCGACCAAGACAGGGCAGGTGACAGCCATCGCTAAGGTCGTCAACAGGTCGTCGGCGAGGCCATGGGCGAGTGAGCCGATCACATTCGCCGTAGCCGGAGCGATGACGAATGCTTCGGCACGCCGCGCCAGTCCAATATGCTCTCCAAGAAAGTGCTCCCGGGGAGAAAACAGTTCCGAGTAGACGGGGCGATTCGTCAGCGCTTCAAACGTGGTTTTCCCAATAAACGCCCCGGCCGCTTCCGTCATGACAACACTGACCTGGGCTCCGACCTGACGCAACTTGCTGACGAGATCCGCCGTCTTGTATGCCGCGACACCGCCACAGACGCCGATCAGGATTTCTTTGTTCTTTAGCGAAGACGGTGAGGCAGACATGGAAAGCCCTCTGGATTGGTTTGTTTCCGCGACAATTGTATCGGGTCGGGGGGACGAATTCCGCCGCGATAACAAAAGCCGTGTCCTGTGGTGACGCATTCGTCATGGTTCGGCTGCTTGCCGATTGGGGGGCGACCGACTATCGTAGATTTGTGCTCCCCGATGGATCGTTTGGACGCACTCCCGCCTGTTGGGGACACGGATCGTCCGCCATCCTGACTTTGTCCATGTGAATACCTCATTCCAGAGTTGGCTCCATGAAATCTCTTTGTCGATGTTCGTGGCTGCTCACCATGAGCGCCGTCTGTCTGCTTCCCTTGACGTTGTCCGCCCAGGAAGATGCTCCGGCGTCTGACGACGGCTGGCCCTACTGGGTTGGTCCCACCTATACCGGTGTCTCGGATGCTCAAAACTTGCCAGCGGAATGGGATCCCAAGGGGGGGGAAGGGAGCAATGTCCGCTGGAAAGTCCCCGTGGGAAGTCGGTCCACGCCGACCATCATGAATGGTCGAATCTACATCATCAACAATAGTCACGAAGAGGAAATCACGAAGGCGGGCGAGAAAGTGATCTGCCTGGACGCGGAGACGGGCGACACCATTTGGGAATACAATTTCAACGTCTATCTCAGCGATGTCCCCATCGAACGCGTCGGCTGGTCCAGCGTGGTCTGCGATCCCGAAACCGGCAATGTTTATGCCCTTGGAGTGTGCGGGTACTTTTGTTGTCTCAATGGCGAAACGGGCGAACTGGTCTGGGACCGGTCGATGCACGAGGAGTTCGGTTTCCTGACCACATACGGCGGTCGAACCAACTTCCCGATCATTCACGAAAACAATGTCATTGTCAGTGCTGTGGTCATCGGGTGGGGGGATTACGCGAAGCCCTGCCATCGGTTCGTGGCGATGGACAAAAACAATGGTCAGGTGGTCTGGTTTGAAGGAACCCGGCTGTTCCCCTACGACACGACGTATAGCGCTCCCGTTCTGGCTGTGATCGATGGCGAGTTGCAGATGATCTTCGGGTCCGGAGATGGCGGTGTCCATGGATTCCAACCTCGGACTGGGAAGGAACTTTGGAAATATGACCTCTCGGGACACGGCCTCAACGCCACTCCGCTTGTGGTCGGGAACCGCGTCTATATGGGCCACGCGGAGGAAAACCTCGACACGACAGAGATGGGCGGAATTGTCTGCATTGATGCTAGCAAACGCGGTGATCTCACAAAAGACGGAGCAATTTGGAAAGTGACCGAACTCTTCTGCGGACGGAGTTCGCCGATCCATATCGATGGCCGACTGTACGTTGCTGACGATCGTGGAAAACTCCATTGTCTGAATGCGGAGACCGGAGAAGAAATTGGCAAAGAGGTCCGTCTCGGAACGATGATGCGAGCCAATCTTCTGTATGCCGACGGCAAGATTTACGCCCACGAAGTCAATGGTCGCGGCTATGTCCTCAAGCCGACGGACGACGGTGCCGAAATCCTGCATCGATTCCGTTTCCCGAGTGGGGAAGAGTGCCACGGCTCTCCCATTGAGTACAAGAACCGAATCTACATCCCTACCTCGGGAACGTTGTACTGCGTCGCGAATGAGACATCCGCGGAAGCGGACGGCGAACAGGCCGACCTGGAAGAACCGAACGTACTCAAGGGGGAAGCGAGTCGCGAGGCCGACCAGGACATCTCACACGTCCAATTGGTTCCCCGGGAATCACTGTTCCGCCCAGGAACCCGGCAGGCCTATCACGTTCGCCTCTACAACTCGAAAGGCCAATGGCTCCGCAACGCCACGCCTGAAGAAGTCGAATTTACGATCGATGGTCCTGGCAAAATCGACGAAAATGGGCGTTACGAAATCGCCGCAAGCGACGAGCAACACGCGGCGGCCATCGTCACCGCCAAAGTGGGAGAAGCGACTGGCATTGCGAGAATTCGAATCGTCCCAGACCTGAACTGGGCCTTCAATTTCGACGACGGAGCCATCCCTCAAACCTGGGTCGGCTGCTCGTATCGTCATGTCCCACTAGACTGGGATCTGCTGTCAAAACTCCGAGAAGAGGATCGGTTCACCAGCGACGTCTACATTTACTTGTGGACGGAATTTACAAACTTTGCGCCAAAGCGCGTGATTGACGACTCGACGCCGAAACAGCCCTGGACGAATTTCCTGCGATTCCTGCAACTCGCTGAAGGCGCGGACAAGCCCAAGACCATTGATGAGGCGAAAGCCAAGTTTGACGGAGCCCTGAATAAGCTGGTGGAAGAAAAGGTCCTTGCCAACTTCGAGTGGAGCACCTGGGACCGGCCCACTGGCGTCGAGGGGGAGACCGCGAAGGAACCCCGGTTGACCGTTCAGCGTGGCGAACGAAAGATTGACGGCAACGGAGTGCTCTGCAAGATAATGACCATTCCCCTCGGAACTCGCAGCCAAGGGTGGATGGGACATCCAGATATGCATGACTACACCGTGCAGACGGATATCCTGTTCTTTGCACGGACCTTCCGTCCTGATGGTAGCCCGGTACTTCCCGATGGAGGAGTCATTGGTCAACGGTACACTCTCGACCTGATGGGAGCGATGCAGCAGTTGCAGACAAGAACCTGGACGCCACAGCTAAATCGCTTCTCTGAGTCAGCGGAATACGAGTGGAAACCAGACACCTGGTATACACTGAAATTCCGCACTGCCGTGGAAGACGGCAAAGCCGTCCTCAAAGGCAAGGTCTGGCCGCGCGGCGAGACGGAACCGGAAGAGTGGACCGTGACCGCGACTGACGAAGCTCCAAACGTCATCGGCAGCCCTGGACTATTTGGAAACGCCAAAGATGGTGAGATCTTCTATGACAACCTGACCATCACCAAGAACGAATAAAATTCGCCAGATATTCAAAACGCTTATGTTTTCAAAGAGGACTTTCATGTTACGACTTCGATACTGCATCGCAGTGGCATTGCTGGTCATGCCGGTTTGCGGCTGGGCGCAGGATGACGCCCAGGAGGATCCGACCAAACAAGCGTTGGAACACATCGCCAAGATGGAAGTGGGCAAACTCGACTGGCCCCAGTGGGGCGGTTGGAGCCACAAGAACAACACTCCGATGGCCAAAAATCTGCCTTCGGAATGGGACATAGAGAGCGACGATGTGCTCTGGTCCGCCCCCTTGGGGTCGCAGACCTATGGCAACACCGTCGTGGCAAACGGCCAAGTCTATGTCGGCACGAACAACCACCATGCCTATCTGGCTCGGTATCCCCGCGAGGTCGATCTGGGAGTTCTGTTGTGCTTCGATGAGAAGACTGGGGAATTTCTCTGGCAGCACTCGAACCAGAAACTCCCCACCGGGCGTGTCCACGACTGGCCGGATCAGGGGATTTGCTGCTCACCCTATGTCGACGGCGAACGTCTCTGGTATGTCACCAGCCGTGGGGAAGTGGTTTGCCTCGACACCCAGGGTTTTCGTGACGGCGAGAACGATGGCCCTTACAAAGCCGAAGACAACGAGAACAAAGATGAAGCGGACGTGATCTGGAAATTTGACATGATGGGGGTTCTTGGTGTCTCCCAGCACAACATGTGTAGCTGCTCTTTAACTTGTCATGGCGATATTCTGTTCGTCAATACTTCAAATGGTGTTGATGAGTCGCACGTGAACATCCCAGCTCCGAATGCCGCGAGTTTCTTCGCCATCGACCGAAACACCGCAAAGGTTCTCTGGTCCGACAAAAGCCCAGGGCTGAATATCCTTCATGGCCAGTGGTCCTCTCCGTCCTACGCGGAGATCGATGGTCAGGCGCAGGTCCTGTTCGGTGGCGGCGACGGTTGGCTCTACAGCTTTGACCCTGCTGGCGACGGCAAAGGGAACGCCAAACTGCTTTGGAAGTTTGACTGCAATCCGAAGGAGTCGAAGTACTCTGTGAGCGGCCGAAGTGAACGGAACCACCTGATCGGAACGCCTGTGATCTATGAAGGTCTGGTCTACATCGGAGTCGGCGAAGATCCTGAACACGGGGAAGGGAACGGACACCTGTGGTGCATTGACCCCACCAAGCAAGGCGACGTCAGCCCGACCATCGCGGTCGATGCCGACGGCAAACCGATTGTCGACAAGAAAGACGGCACCCGACGACTGCAGGCGATTAACACCGCCGCCGGGGAAAAGACCATCGAAAACGAGAACTCTGCCGTCGTCTGGCACTTCACCGGCGACGACACCGATGGCAATGGCGAGATTGATTTCGAAGAAGAGATGCACCGCACCTGTGGAACGGTTGCCATCAAAGACGACATTCTCTACGTCGCGGACTTCTCCGGGATCTTCCACTGTCTGGACGCGAAAACCGGAAAATCCTACTGGCACTATGATATGTTCTCCGCCGCATGGGGGTCTCCGTTGATTGCCGACGGCAAGGTTTATATCGGTGACGAAGATGGAGACATCGCCGTCTTCGAACACAGCAAAGAGCAGCAAATGCTCGGGGAGAACTTCTGCGACAACTCGGTTTACAGCACACCGATCGTTGCCAACAACATTCTGTACATCACGAACAAGTCCACCTTGTTCGCGATTGGCAAGCAAGACGCTGGGAATACTGGCGAGGCTGCTTCGGAGTAGCAATCTCGGGATTCCATGACCTATCAACCGGCGGCCTTTCGATCCTCGAAAGGTCGCCGCGTTTTTGTTGTCGGCTTCGGAATCTTCGCAAGCCTTGTTGATTGGACGAGTCGTTCGGCGGAAGGAAACTGACCGATGGGATAGGATTACATCCTGTCAACAACAAGTTCGAAACCTGTTCGACCTGGCTTGCTTGGTACGCTTTCACCCACCGCTCGTCCGAGAGAAATCGCTGAAAGACAGGTTTCTGGAGACAGATCATCCAACTGAATCGTGCGAGCCCAATCGAGAACAACTCCCATTGTTCTCAGAGTGTTCTGGCTCAGAGTTTGCCAATCGGAGGCTTTGCCAAGTTGCCGGTTCCCACGAGCTACTTCCAAGTCCCCCATCCTCTAAGTGGAGGTTAGGAATTGCCAAGGTTTCGGAATTTCCTGATCTGGAAGCAAGACGCCCTCGTGCGGCCACCGTTTGACTGCTCGCGTCAACCTGTTCTTAGGGACGAATCCGGTCGACTCTCCACCAGGACACGATCAGTCGCCAAAGTTCTTTGAGAATGCCTTTCATCAGTGTCGCCTCAGTTTCAACGCCTACTCATCCGATAGACGTTGGCGGAGTTTTTCAAGTTCCTTTTCTAGCTTCTCACGGCGTTCTTCCTTCTCGAACTCCGCGTCGAGTTCGTCGGCGTCCAGATCGCGGCCATCGAGGACGTCGTAAGCCTGAGTCATTGCCTCCTGGCGTTCGACTTTCTTCTCAAGCCGACTGAACTCTGCGAAGGCGGACTGGCCGTTGGCCCGGTCCATCGCGTGGTTAATCGCCTGTGTGGACTCAGCATTGGCCATCCGGGCAACGAGCAGCGTCTGCTTGTGCCGGGCTTGTTGGATCTTGTCCTCCAAGTCGCGAAACGAGCTGCGCAGTTTTTCCGTTTGAGCTTTCTGTTTGAGATAAGACTTCTCGAGAGTGGCCGCCCGTTCCTCGGTTCGCATTTGCTGTTCAAGTGCCGACCGGGCCGACGATTCGTCACCCCGTTTGATGGCCGTCTCCGCCCGGCTTTGCCATTTTCGGCTCTCCTCCTTGGCGGCATCAACTTGCTTACCCAGTTGAATCTCATCCGCGATGGCCGCCGCGACTGCCTTCTTCACGGTCTGCAATTCCTCTTCCATGTCACAGATCAGCTGATGGAGCATTCGCTCCGGATCTTCCACTTTCTCGCGAAGCGAAGTAATGCTGGAACGCACCACCAGTGAGAATCGATTCATCCACGTTGTCATGTCAGGCTCCGGGTTTGGAAGTAAAAAGCACAATCCCCCGGGCGACACCGTCACGAGAATATCACGAGATTTTTCGAAAAAGAATTTCAGTTTCTGTTTAACAAGGCACTTGAAGTGCGCTGCAAAACGGTCGGAGTTGTTACCAGCATCGGGGAGGCTTCCCGGTTCTCCGCTCGATGAACGAGTTGGGCCATGTCCCAGGCCGTCACATAGTGGTAACGGAAGTTGGGATGGCGGCGGTGCAACTCCGCGAGACCTTCGTGGAACGGCTGCATCTCAGGGCCGAGGAAGGTGTTGATGTTGTCGTCTTTGCAGCCGTGTGTATGCAGTTTGACGAATCGCCAGTCAGTGCGGCCCGCCACGCAGACTCCGGCGTTCATCCACATCTTGAGGCGACGAATCGACGCGGGGCGGCCGCCGTGGAGATCGGAATTCTCGATGCGCGGTATCAATCCATGGCGGCGGCTTCCCCAATCCAACGTCAAAGGCCCCTGAATCATCAGCAGGTGATCCGCCGGCGGCGCCTGGCCGACGCGGGCTCGGACTCCCGTGTTGTGGGACTTCCGCTGGCCGGGGATGTCCTTGGCATAGTAGATGGAGTTAATCGTCCGTGTTTGAGTCGCACTCGGGGCCGATGGCAATGTCAAGTCGGCGTAGCAGCCTGTGTTGAGAAGAACCGTCAACTCTTGGTCCACTCCGCACAGTTTCCCATCGGCCCGAGAGTTACAGAGTGCCCAGTTGCCATGAATGAACGCATACAGGATTTCTCCCGATTGCGGATCCTGGCGAAGAAATCCATGCCGATCAAATAGCACGCGACGGAACGAGTCTAGTTTTTCGTGCAACTCGGCGGCGGTGTCATCGTGATGATGGAGATGCACTTCCACATCTCCAAACCCGGCATCCACCAGCGGTCGCAACGCATCGAGATACTCGGGACGGTATTCATCTTCCGGAAAGAAGAAGGTGTGTTGTGGGAAGCGACCGTTCACGTCCTGAAAACGTTCGTGAAATTTGGGATACTCATCTCGCCATCGATTTGCCCGAGCCGCCGCTTCCTCATCGCTGGCTCCATAGCAGCGCGGTTCCCAGTGGTCGCACACGGCGATGAAGACGTCGATTTCATCATCGGAATGCCATTTCTTGACCGACTCCGTGGGCCAGACGTAGCTTCCAATCCAAGACTGCATTTGCCGCGCGCGAACCATCGCGACCACCGCCACCGCCAATGCGGTGAGCAGCATGACGAGTCCGAGTACGAGCCATCCCCAAGTTGTCATTTCTCACCTCCCGGGCTTTCGGAAATCCCCGGTTGCGTCTTCGGCGCGTCCTTGCGTGACTGGCTGGTCAATTGCGACAACGTCTGTTCCAGGTTTGCTTGGGTGACCGTCTCTTCCAGCAGTTGAGCGAGTTCCCCCGTGAGACTTCGGCGATGGAACCGATCGATGTCCCACAGCGATTCTTCATAGCGGACGCCCAAACGGTGTTGCTCCACTTGGATGGCAAGTTGCTCGGCGATGCCGTCTGTCTCACCGGGGGTGCAGAGGACCGTTCCCGGCAGGTCGCGAACGATGTCCCAGACGTCTCCTTGAGGTGCGACGACGAACATCGGCCGTTGGGCGGCCATATATTCGAAGACCTTCGCATTGATGATTCGCTGCGCTTTCGGAAGGTCGCTGTTCAGCATGAGCAAGGCATCCGCCGACTGCATCAACTCGACCGCTTCCTGATGTGAGACAAAGGGCAACCGCGTCAGGGCGACCGGGGTCTCAGCGAGCCCATCGAGAAGCGCGTTCTGCTCGTCGGTTCTGCGGCCGGCGACGAGCAATTCAATCTCCGCCCCCAATTGCGGATTCTTCTGTGACAATTTCTGAAGTGCTTCAACGACGGGAGCAACAGAGTTCAAATTCCAGAGCGTGCCGATAAACGACAATCGAAAGCGCGACGTGCCGGCACCGTAATCCTGTTTGGAAGCGGTCCCCTGCCCTGCATAGTCATCAGGATCGAAGCCGTTATAGATGTAATGTTGTCGAACAAGGTTGTTCGCTTGCCGAGCGACCTGTCCGACCGCCGCCGCGCTCGATGGCGTCGTTGCCAGTACGACGTCCGCTTGCTTCACGGCCCGTTGCTGGAGCCGTTTTTGAATCCAATTCGACAGTGGCCCCTGCCCTTTGTTCTCCCAGTAGGCATTGCTGATGTCCCATTCATCTCGGTAGTCGAGAATGAGTGGGAGTCCTGTTTGGCGACTCAGCCTCGCTCCGAGCAGCAATGAGGAAAACGGCGGACCCGTCGCGATGATGGCATCGTGCGGCGTATCGGTGAGGAGTTTGATTCCTTCGCGATAGGCGTGCCGATGCCAGAGAATCTGCGAGTCCGGTTGCAGAACGGTGTTTGCCGCTTTGCGGGCGAGTCCTTTGATCAGCTTCTTGGGAGACCACTGGGACTGACGGCCGCCATTTGCTCCGGAGACGGCACTCTTCAATGCATATCCCGGCTCAAGGGTCTTCGCTCGGCGAATGATTGTTCCGACCGGAATGTCTCGCAGCAGGCTGTCATCATGCAGGGGCACCGAGGGATTCGAAACCGTGAGCACGGACGATTGCCAGCCGAACTCCGGAAGATATTTCACAAATTTCGTGACACGATGCACCCCCACTCCGCCCACCGGCGGGAACTGGTAGGCGACGAACAGGACACGATGAGAGCGTTGAGTCGACATGACCTCGATCTACTGGGGGACAACTTGTCTGCGGTTCGACGGGGACCGCGGCGCGGACGAATGTTTATGACGGCGTTTCGCGATCAACTCCTTGAACAACTGTGTCACTTCGCTCGCACAGTCACTCCAGGTCCGGGGTTGATAACACTTGGCTCCGTCTCGATAGTCAGGATGGAGGGTCTCCTCGATGGCTTTCGCCAACGCCTCGACATCATTGACGGGGACGAGTTGGGAGTATTCGGGCCGGGCAATCTC
>JAGQQQ010000136.1 GCA_020426125.1 Planctomycetaceae bacterium | reverse complement strand
GTTCAATCAGCCCTGGATGCTGAAAAAGTTTCAGATGGGCCAGCAGTGCTTGTTCTCCGGGAAGCCCAAGTTTCGGATGGGGCGTTGGGAGTTTTCCCATCCGTATGTCCAGTGGTTGGAAGAAGAGGACACCGAAGGCGAAAACGGTGTCATCATCCCCAAATACCGTTTAACCGAGGGCCTCAAAGCGGGGGAACTCCGATTCTTTATTCGTCAGGCACTCGAATCATCCCTGAGTGATGTCGCAGATCCGATGCCCTCCGAGTGGCTGGGAAATCGCAAGCTTCCGGGAATCACGCAGTCACTGCGAGGGATCCATCAACCCCAATCCATCGAGCAGTATCGGTTGTCGCGACGTCGGCTGGTCTTCGACGATCTCTTTGAGTTTCAACTGGGACTGGCCCTACGTCGACAGGCCCGGCGAAAAGTGGAGAAGGCTCCGGTATTGACTCGGACTGCGAAAATTGATTCCCGTATCCGGCGGTTATTCCCTTTTGATTACACGGAGGGCCAGACACACGCGGTGAAGGAAATCGCTCGTGACCTGGCATCGGGGATCGGAATGCATCGCCTCGTTCAAGCGGACGTCGGAGCTGGGAAAACGGTCGTCGCAATCGACACGATGTTGGTTGCCGTCGCCCACCGTTGGCAGGCCGTGATGATGGCTCCCACCGAACTTTTGGCGACTCAACACTGGGAGACCATCGACGAGGCGCTTCGTGAAAGTCGTGTCAACCGTGCCCTTCTGACCGGGAGCCTTCCGAATTCCGAACGGGAGCGCGTCCTCCGAGGACTGGCCGATGGATCGATCCACCTCGTGGTTGGGACTCAGGCACTCATTCAACAAGGAGTCAAGTTTCGCAATCTCGGCGTTGCGGTCATCGATGAACAACACAAGTTTGGCGTGGCACAACGGGCCGCCTTCGTCAATGAAGGTTGCGAGGAGTCGCCCCACCTGCTGGTGATGACGGCGACTCCCATTCCGCGAACACTCTGCCTGACGCAATTTGGCGATCTGGATGTCACCCTTGTGAAGGACCGTCCCGCTGGACGGCAGTCCGTGGCCACGAGTCGTATCACCGGCCCGGCGGCGCGCAGACGGGCGTGGGAATTCCTGATTCAAAAACTCCGCAGTGGACGGCAATTGTATGTCGTCTGCCCGCTGGTCGAGGAATCCGATGACGCAGCGCTCGTCTCGACCGCCGCTGAGGAAGTGTATCGCGAACTCGCTTCTCAGGAGCTTTCCCAGTTCAAAGTGGGCCTGGTGCATGGTCGTGTCCCCCGCGACCAACGGGACCGGACCATGGAAGACTTCCGGGAACGGGAACTCGATGTTCTGGTCGCGACGACCGTCGTCGAAGTCGGTGTCGATGTTCCCAATGCCACCCTAATGGTCATCCTCGATGCGGAGCGTTTCGGCCTGTCGCAATTGCATCAACTTCGGGGACGGATCGCCCGGGGCAAGTATCGCGGGTACTGCTTTCTGTTTTCTGAGTCCGAAACTCCAGAGGCGATCTCAAGATTGTCAGTGCTGGAACGGACCAACGATGGCTTTGAAGTGGCCGAGCAGGACTTTGAGCTTCGCGGACCGGGCGACATTCTCGGGACCCGACAACACGGTTCCCTTCCCCTACGGTTCAGTACGTGGATCCGAGAAGAAAAGCTCCTCGAGTTTGCTCGGGACGAAGCCTTTGAACTGGTGCATTCCGGCGAACTCGAGAAACCCGAGTTCGCGGAGCTGAAGAGACGGGTGTTCCACCGGTTCGATCAGCTATTGGAGTTGTCCCGAACGGGATGAACCATCAGTCCGTTTTCAGGATTCGAAAGAGGTCGCTGTAATTGTCGGTCCAAAGAACCCGTTGAGACGTCGGAGCGATACGGTCGGATCGCAGCAGGGGATCTTTGAAGATTTGCTCCTTTCGTGAAAGGAGAACCCATTCGCTTCCAGGCTCGACTGGAGGGGCAATGGCCGGAACCTGAATTCCGACCATCGACAGACTTTCTTCCTCCGCGATGGCTGCCAGAACGGGGCGAAGATCGAAGTAGAGATTGGAAATATGAATGGCGATGACGCCATCGTCCTTCACATGCCGAAGATAGATCTCGAAAGCCTCGACGGTCAACAAGTGTGTGGGAATGGCATCTCCCGAGAAGGCATCCAACACCAAAACATCAAAGTTCTGATCCGCCTCACCTTCGAGGGACAACCGGGCGTCCCCGGGCACAATTTCGATCTCCGCGGACGTGTCTCGCAGAAAGGTGAAATACGTCTGCGCTTGTTCGATCACGATGTCATTGATCTCGTAGAACCGAAGCCGGTCGCCAGGGCGACCGTAGGCCGCTAGAGTTCCCGCCCCCAATCCCACCAATCCGACATGTAAGGACTCGCGATCGGCCTGAAGGGATTTCAGTAATCGTCCGACGCCGGTTCGTGGCGAGTAATAGGTCGTTGGCTGACGTCGGAGACTCGGCGGTTTGAGTTGGACACCATGGATGATGTGGCCGTGTCGCATGATGATCGCCTTGTCGATGGGATCGTCCATGACTTCGAGGACACCGTAGAAGTTCCGTTGCATCGCGGTTGCCTGCTGGTAGTTTGTGATCGATTCGACGAGCAGCGTTCCGACAGCAACGACGGGAATAACAGCTAAAACCTTTCCTAAAGCGCCCCGTCCGCGATCTTCACTCGGCGCGGGGGGAATCTCAAACAAAACAGATAGCCCACACAACACGGCCGCCAGCAGGCAGAGATGAAACTCCCAGAAGTCGGGGAATAACGCCGGCGCCCCGACCGCCACAAAGACTCCCCCCGCCGCTCCTCCAGCGGAGATCGTCAGGTAATACGAAGTGAGTTGAGCGGGATCAGGGCGGGTCTTCGCGATTTCGCCGTGGCAGAGCATGCAGATCGACAACAGAATCGCAAGGGCGAGCCCCGTCTCCAGCACCAAAGAGTCCACGCCGCGAAAGACTTCCTGAAGACAGAACAGCACGATTAAAAAACACGTGACGAGCGAGGTCAAGCGGCGGCGGTACCAGCGGTCACTTTCAAAACAGACAATGAACGACAGAAGATAAATCGAAAGCGGCACGACCCAGAGAAATGGGATCACAGCCACGTCCAGACAAATCTGATTTGTCACCGACAACAACGACGCCGAGGCCAGCATGGCAAGCAGAAACCACTGGCGAAACATCTTCCCGCCGACGGGGCGAATCACGGAAATGGGGGTGTCTTGACCAACTTGAGTGGTCCCGGCACGAAGCATCGCGAAACCGCAAAGGCACGCCCCTAAGAAATAGACGCCGAAGCCTCCCGCCCAAACGTGGGCCTGTATCGGCAAGGGGAGAAACGGCTCAATCCCCACAGGGTAGGAAAGCAACGCCAGCAACGACCCGGCGTTGGATACCGCATACAGCCGATAAGGGGACCGATTGGAGAAACTCAGACTGTACCAGCGCTGCAACAACGGACCCGAACCGGAGAGCAGAAAGTAGGGAAAACCAACCGTCGCGGCAAGCAAGATCAGAATTCGGAGCGAAGGTGTTTCCTCCCCAGTTGGTTTCCACGAAGAGTCGGGAAGCACGTTTAGAGAAACAACTGCCAGAGCGACCAAAGTTCCATGAGCCAAAAACTGCTGGCGAGACGTCAACCATCTGCTGAGGAGATGAGCGTAAAGGTATCCGGCGAACAATACAGATTGAAAGAAGAGCAGGCAGGTTGTCCAAACTCCGGGGGAGCCACCAAACCAGGGAAGAATGGCCTTGCTGATCAGGGGTTGGATTTGAAACAGCAGAAATGCGCTGACGAAGACCGTTCCAACGTAACTCACAGTGTTTCGTGACCATGTGGGAGAGTTCATCAGAAGACAACGGCTGAGTTGGAAAAATCTGGCTGCTGAGTGGAAATGAGTCGACAAGCATAGGGGATGACCTGCCCTGCCGGAACTCGCTTAGCAACCGGGGCAACGGTCGAAGCACGCGGCCCATGGAATCGCCTTGTACAAATCGTCTCGCCAGCATGTCGGGTCATGCTCCCCGTGAAATAACTGGAAGTTCACGAGAGCGCCAACGTCACGCAGGGTTTGTGCAACGCGTTGGCACGATTCCAGTTGACCGGTTCCTTGATAGAGGTCCGTTGGGGGATGAGAAATTCCAAAATCCGTCTCCTCATCGCCCACGCTGATCCACATTCGGGCGCGGAGATTTTTCGCCCGCGGCACGCGAGAACGAAACATTTCATCATTCCACCAGAAAGATGGAGATTGGCAAATGGCCGTCGCAATTCTCTCTGGGAACAACAACGTCGCGTGGGCGGCGGCCAATCCACTCAAGCTCAGCCCGACCAAGGTGATGGGAAACTCGTTTCCCTCGCACAATTGGTCCCATACCAATGGCAAAAGCTCCCATGCAACCAGCGATGCGAACTTGGGATTGCAGGTGAAATCATGGTGTCTGAGTTCTGGTCCCTGAGCCGCAAGGAACACTGACAGGCAAGGGGGAAACTGCTCTCTCTCTTCGAGGTCTGCCAATACGTGCAGTGCCTTCACACGATTCAAATAGAGTTCGGCGTCGAGAAAAATGAGAACCTGCTTCGCAACGCCCAACTTTGACTCGCGCCACCAGAACGGGCGACCATCTGGGGAGTCGCTTGTTCGAAGGAGATCGCCGGGAAGAGAAAATTGAAGACTCAACCGAATGCCTCATTTGGGGAAGCGCGAGGAGAGAGGTTGTCAATCAACTCCAAGAGATGACACTTCACACCTTCAATTCCGCAGGATAGGATCCCGACACTTCCGTCCACCAGTTCAAAGGAGAACAATGCGATACCCCTGTTCCATTGTCTGTTTTGTGGCGATCTGTGTGGGATTCGGCAGTTCGCCGATCATGGCGCAGCCGATGTCGGTGTCCCTAACTCCGGCGGAGCCCTATCTCCCCGAAACCCAAGTGAGCGGGACCTTGAACCTGGCCGGATCACGACGCCTTCACGAAACCAGCGAGAAATGGGACCGACGGGCCATTCAAACTCTTATTGATCGATGTTCACCCACTCATCGAGGGCCGTAAACAGCTGATCCAGATGTTCAGGCTCCGTATACAGGTGGCAAGAGACGCGGAGCAGGGTTTGCTCCTTCCAACGAATGATGGGGACTTCGATTCGATGTTTTTCCCAAAGCCAGGCTTGCAGCGGGTGCATATCCCCGGGAAACGTGGCTTGCTCGGTTTCATCAGGAAAAGGGACGGAGACCATCGAGCCATACCAGTCGGGGGAATCAGCGGAGAGCGTGGAGCCGTCGCCGTAGGTTTGGAGCTTTGCTCGGGCTTGTTGGGCAAGGCCGTGTGTCACGTCACGGAACTTCTGGACGCCGAATGACTCCAGAAAGTCGATGGCCGCCGGGACGGAGAGATATCCCGTTGGATCAAACGTCCCCGGCCAGTGGAATTCATCTTTCCAAGACGGAGCCGCTCCCGTGAGGCTTTTTCCCCAACTCCACATCGTTGGCTTCAGCCCCTGTTTGTGTCGAGAGCGGACATAGAGGAACCCCGTTCCCAGCGGCGCACTCAGCCACTTGTGACAACTCGCGGCGTAAAAATCGCAGGGGATCGTATCAATCCGTTCACAAGACATCGCAACGGCGTGCGGGCCGTCAACGACGGTTGTGATCCCTTGTTCTCGAGCCCGTTCACAGACCTCTTGCACCGGCAGGCAAACCGCTGTCTGTGATGTAACATGGCTGATTACGATCACTTTGGTCCGGGGGGTCACCCGTTCAAAAACCGCTTCGACGACATCTCCGCGATTCGTCAGCGGCAACGGCAACCGGGCCAGCACGGTCTTCGCTCCGGCCTGCTGGCACGCCTGACCCCAGATTCGGACTACGGCCCCATATTCGTGATCCGTCAACAGGACTTCATCTCCTTCACTGAGTGGGATATTCGTCGCCGCGATGTTCATTCCGGCTGTCGCATTCGGGACAAAGATCAGGTTGTCCCCGGAACATCCGACAAACTTTCCCAGACGGTCGGTCGCCGCGTCGAGATGGCCAGCGAGTTGTCGCACCAGAAAATCCATCGGTTCCGATTCAAGTCGGTCGATCCACTCCCATCGCGCGGCCAGCACCGGTTCGGGAGACGGCCCGAACGAGCCATGATTGAGATAAGTGACCCCATCTTGCAGGTGCCAGGATTGAGCGGGAGAGTCCATCGTACTGCCATCAAAAGACCGAGTTTCGGAGTCGCGAAAGACAAGGATGTCGAACCCCAAAAGATTTCACAAGACGCCCATGCGACCCATCAAAGCTGACAAATCCCTTCTCGGCTCCGTCCCATCAACCCGAATCCCGACCCCCTCTTCCCGAACCCCGCTCCCCACCATTCGCCCTTTGGCGAGAATCTGCTTTAATGGGACAACTGTCATCGAACGTTTGTGCCAGGAAGAGAAATGTCCTTGAAGATGTTGTCGATTGATTGCCGGAACGCGGATGCGGAGCCGTTGTTTGCTGAGTTGCGGGAAAAGCTGAGTCCGCGAGGAGATGTGGTGTCAGAAGCGGGACGGAAGCGGACCATCGAACTCTTCGGCCAGCCGCTCACTCCTCAGCAAGTCGTGGAAAAGATCTGCGGGGACATTCACGAGCGAGGCTTGAGTGCTCTGCTGGAGTACACCCAGAAGCTCGACCGGAAAGAACTGACCGCCGAGACGATTCGCGTCTCCGCCGAGGAACTCGCGGAGGCCCACGCTCAGGCGTCGGAGGACTTTCTCGCGGTGATTCGCCAGATTCGCGAGAACATCCTGGAATTCCAAACGGCGATTCTGACGAAGGACGTGACCGTCAAACGACAGAATGGCGATGCGATCGTCGAGTTGCGGCAGCGGTACCTTCCTTTGAAGAGAGTCGGCATCTGTGTTCCCGGTGGAGCGGCGGCGTATCCGTCGACGGTCTTGATGACAGCCGTCCCCGCTCAAGCGGCTGGCGTAGAAGAAATTGCGGTGGTGGTGCCGCCGACGCCGTTTGGAGCCTACAACGTCGATCTCCTCGCGACCTGCCACGAACTCGGAATCCAAGAAGTCTATCGGATTGGCGGAGCGCAAGCGGTCGCGGCCCTCGCGTATGGCGTCGAAGGCCTCCCACGCGTTGACAAGATCGTCGGTCCCGGGAATTTGTTTGTCGCGCTCGCGAAGCGGCATGTGTTCGGCGAGGTCGACATCGACAGCATCGCCGGGCCGAGCGAAGTCATTGTCCTCGCTGATGAATCTGCCAACCCCGAGTTTGTGGCGGCGGATCTGATCTCCCAGGCGGAGCACAGCCCCGGGTCGGGCGTTTTGATCACTTGGCACCCGCCGTTGATTGAGGCCGTTCAAGCCGCACTCGAACGGCAACTCGCGAACCTCACGCGAGGTGACTTGGCCCGTCAGTCACTAGAGGACTACGGAGCCCTAATCCTCGCCCGTGATGCGGACGAGGCGACACGATTGACCGACATGTTGGCGACCGAGCACCTGCATATTTCGACGGACACTCCCGAATCGCTCCTCGCTCAGGTCCAAAACGCGGGAGCGATTTTTCTTGGGCATTATACGCCCGTTGCGATGGGCGATTACGTCGCCGGCCCTTCGCACGTGTTACCGACTGGAGGAACGGCTCGCTTCGCCAACGGTCTCTGTTCGAACGACTTTTTGAAGCGGTCCTCCGTGATCAGCTACAACAAGTCCGCGCTCGAGCAGGACGCAGCGGCCGTTCGTGCGATGGCCGACAAAGAAGGACTCACTGCCCACCGCGCGAGTGTCGACATTCGGTTGGACGAGTAAAGCATTCCCAACAAACATAGGAATCAGGCTCTCAGATTCCATGATTAGTCCGGGGTGACTCACCCCGGGCCATGAGACGATCATTCATGATTGGAAAAGATCCCCATGTCGGAACTCACATTGCTGCGGCAAGGCAGCCCCCTCGCGGATCCCGCCGAACAGGTCCGTTTTCTTGAGGCCAGTGAGGATGTTCCGCCTTTCTCGACAAAACTTGGTGGGAGGCTCCATGCGCGGGGAATTGAGACGCTCCAAGTGAATGTGGGCCGGGTCTGTAATCAGACGTGCGGGCATTGCCATGTGGATGCTGGGCCGGACCGCCGCGAGAGCATGTCGGAAGAGATCGCGGAGGCGGTTCTCAGTCTTTTGTCTCGGGCGAAGATTGGCACCCTCGATATCACCGGTGGGGCTCCTGAGATGAATCCGCAGTTCCGTCGCCTCGTGACTGGCGCACGGCAGCTCGGATGCCGAGTGATCGATCGCTGCAACCTGACAATCCTGTTGGCTCCAGGGTATGAGGACCTTCCCGAGTTTTTGGCGGAGAACGAGGTCGAGATTGTGGCGTCGTTGCCCTGTTATCTGGAAGAGAACGTCGACCGGCAACGGGGGGATCGCGTGTTTCAGCGGTCCATTCAAGCACTTCAGCGAATGAATCAACTGGGATATGGAGTTTCCGATTCGTCTCTCGAACTTTCCCTGGTCTACAACCCGGTGGGGCCATCACGGCCGCCAGATCAGTCAAAACTGGAAGCCGACTATCGACGAGAACTCCAACAGCGGTATGGAATTCAGTTTACGCGGCTCTACACGATCACCAACATGCCGATTAGTCGATTTCTCGCGGATTTGGTAGCGCGTGGACGCTACGAGGAGTACATGCAGAGATTGGTGGAAACCTTTAATTCATCCACGATCGAGGGTCTGATGTGCCGCACAATGTTGTCCGTCGACTGGCAGGGATTTCTCTACGATTGCGATTTCAATCAGATGCTGAATCTTGGAGTCGCTGGCCAAGGTTGTGGGAATGTCCGCGATCTTGATGACGAAAAACTGGAGAGGCTCAGGACGCGTCCGATTGTGACGGGAAAGCATTGCTATGGCTGCACCGCCGGCGCTGGTTCCAGTTGCCAGGGGAGCTTATCGACGTCGGATTCCATCGAGGGGACACCTTGAAGATGGCCATCGTCTCACGATCAACAGGCAAGAAGCTCGCCCTGTTTGCCGCTTTTATCATCGCATTTCTGACAATCTATTTCCAGTTCGGGGAGTTGCTGTCCTTAAAGAGTCTCGCGGCGAGAGAGGCCGAGTTGCGGTCGTATCAACAGCGGCAGCCGGTCTTGGTCTTCGGGGTTGCCTTTCTGGTTTATGTTGCCGTCACGGGGTTGTCCATTCCGGGTGCCTCGGCGATGACAATTGTCTGCGGCTGGTTTTTGGGATTCTGGCGGGCGCTGCTGCTGGTGAGCTTCGCCTCCACCGCCGGGGCGACGGTTGCATTTCTCGTCAGCCGGTATCTTTTGCGGGACACGATCCAAGATCGATTCGGCGAACGGCTCTCGACATTCCACGACCGACTCGAACGGGAAGGAGCCTTTTATCTCTTCTTGCTGCGACTCGTGCCGGCGGTGCCGTTCTTCGTGATCAATGCGGTGATGGGACTGACTCCCCTGCCCGCGCGAACATTCTGGTGGGTGAGCCAACTGGGCATGTTGCCGGGGACCGTTGTCTATGTCTACGCCGGAGCGAGTG
>JAGQQQ010000135.1 GCA_020426125.1 Planctomycetaceae bacterium | reverse complement strand
GCCCGCCTTTCGCAGGAATGCCCTTAGTCAGTTCCGTCAGGTATCTCTCCACATCCATCCGCCTTGCGACCGCCATCAGCCTGATCGATGATGATGCCTTCCATGATGAGACGCAGAGGCTGCGACAAATGACGCTCTTTCATGGTGATGCCAAGCTGCATCAGTCCCAGCTGGTCGCCATCGCCAGTGCCGAGAATGACATGGTCAACGGATTCTGTTTTCCCTCTCCTCGGCGGATCGCCATGTTCCCACCTGCCAACCCGCAAGCCACCAGACGAACAACTCATTCACTTCGATTTCGACAAAACGGGGAAAGCGAGTACCCGGCGATTTCCATGGCCGGGCACAAACACGCCAATAGTACTACCACGATGAATACTTCGGGATAAGCGTTAACCATGCCCCGAAGTTGTCCCCTCGGCGGGTTCGATTGCGGCATGCGGCGTCATTCAAAAGCTCTCTCTCTCGACTGGCTTGCGGGAGCATGACCATCGGCCATCGATCATCCGACGGGGGCGAATCACGTCATTGGAGATTGAAACGTTTTTCTGCAAATAGACTTTGTAGCGTGTTTTGATTAACCGAAAATAGGGATTTTACCGTTCCTGTCAGTTGTAGCGTCCAAGTCAGACCTGATGATGGTCCGCGTTCTGCCTGCACTTCCACGACGGACTCCACGGATTCATCGCCCCGGAACGGGCTTCTTCATTGTCCGGATGAAGCAATGCCGATCGATATGAAGCAGTTTTCTTTCTCCTCAGAACGAAATTGAGTTGAGTGGAGTGTTCTCCCCCCGCTTCTCTCGGATTGCCGGTGCGTTGGAGTTTGAGTCGCCGTTTCCCTTGCCATGAGCATGTTGCTGATATGACTGACCGTCCACCTGAACATCAGGAGTTGCCTGCTTCACCCACACGGATCGTGGTTTTTCTGGTGATCGCTTTGAGTGGAGGATCTGCTCTCGCCTACTGGCTGGACCGTCCCACTGGCCCCAGTTGTGTGGGAGTATTGCAGGCGAGGGTGACCACGGTTCGATGTGAACGGGCTGGCCGAGTTCAGTCCGTCGTCGTGGAAGAAGGCCAGGTCGTGAATCCTGGCGATCTTCTGATGACTTTGTCCGAACCTCGAACATCAACGACCCTGGCGCGATTAGAATCCGAAATGGTGTCTTTGCGTCAGCAACTCGACAGACTCGAGCATCAATGGGAATTGGAGTTGGAATGGCGTACCAAAGAGTTGGATACTGAGATCTGCGAAATCCAGCTGAAGTCAGCGGAGTATCTCAAAGAGAAGTATGATTTCGAATTGCAGAAGAACATGCTCGCCGACCTCCTTTCCGAACACCAGTATGTGATGTTGAACGACGAGGCGGACCTGTTTGAGTCGATTGTCATACGCCACAGTTACCCCAAACCGGAACACTTGGCGACGGTCATGCATTTGGAGGTTGCGTCAAACGCAGCGGAAGTCTCAGCGGCTCAGGTGGAACTTTGTGAGCAGCGAGAGACCGGTTTGTTGCGACTAAAAGAGACACTCCCTCAGCGGCTCCGCAAGTCACTGGGAATCGAGTCGGTCCGCAGCCAGTTGACACAAGTCGAGGAGGAGTTACAGATCGTCCGAGAGGCTGATGTGAGCCGCGATCTGACGTCAACGGTCGTCGGTCAAATCGGACGCATTTTTGTGGTGGAAGGAGAGACGTTGGAAGACGAGATGGAAGTGATCGAGATCGTTGACGACGTTGATCGGACCGTCCAGGTCGATATTCCTTCTCAGCACATTTTGAAGTTTGGAGTCGGGACCTCAGTCGCAATTGAGTTCCCTGGGAAGGCCAAACGATCCGGCCGGGTCGCCAAATTGGCGATTGTTGCGGAACCATCCACCAATGCTTCTCAGACGGTCGTCCCCGCCGTGATCGAACCCGCAGGCAAACTGTGGCCAGCGATCCCGCCCGGTTCTCAAGTGCTTGTCTATCCCGCGAAACAGGACTGATTTGACTTTCCTTTGTCTCGCTGACCCAGTCATGCTGTCCGCAGTTATTCGGACTTTGCCAGCCGTGACATTCGATTGGGATTTGGACGTGGCACCCCTCTTGAATCCGTGACAAAGGGAAAGTGTTCGTCAGCGGCAACAGATCTCAGCAAGTTGGAATCGTCCGTGCTATGGAAGTTGGCCGGTTTTTCGCGATTTCATCACAGCGACGGGCCGTTGCTGAATGCGGTCCTGCCTGCCCTCGCAAAGTCATTCCCAACGATACGATGAGTGGCTGAGAACGGGGATCTTCTGAGCACGGACGGATCACAAGTCAGATTGTCATCGTCGCGATCAGATTGCTTCTCCACCCGATTCGCCGGTTCGAATTCGAATGACGTCGGCGACGGGCGTCACGAAGATTTTCCCGTCTCCCACACGGCCGGTCCGAGCGGATTCCGTGATCGCCTGGACCGCTTTCGTCACATCATCGTCATTGACGACCATCTCAATTTTTAGCTTGGGAAGAAAGTCGACGGTGTACTCCGCACCGCGGTACTGTTCCTTATGGCCTCGCTGACGTCCAAACCCGCGGACCTCAGAGACGGTCATTCCGATGATTCCCGCCGCGGTCAGCGCTTCTTTGACATCTTCCAGTTTGAAATGGCGAATGACGGCTTCAACTTTTTGCATCGAACTATCCTGTGCTCAGGCACGTTTCAAAAGTGTTATTGGGAAAGGAGACTCGGCGGAAAGCCGCAAGGAGCCCCTCCGACACGATCTTCGCAGTCAATCACAAGGACCGATCACGGACTCCGACAGGCTTTTTCTCATCGAACAACTTACAGCGATTCCGAGCCCGTTTCGCCCGTCCGAATTCGGATTGCCTCGCCGAGATCACTGATGAAAATTTTGCCGTCTCCGATTTGTCCGGTTCGGGCGGTTTTCAATATCGCATCGATGGCCGTTTGAACATCTTCGTCTTTGACAACGAGTTCCATTTTCACCTTCGGCAGGAAATCGACGGTGTATTCCGCACCGCGATATTGTTCCTTGTGACCCTTTTGACGTCCAAAGCCCCGGACTTCGGACACGGTCATCCCGGAGACGCCGGCGGCCGTGAGCGCGTCCTTGACTTCTTCCAACTTGAAGTGCCGAATGATGGCTTCAATCTTCTTCATCGCATACTTCCTTCTCCGGGAACCGACGGACCCGTTGACAACGAGACAACGGGCCATCGGCCAGACCGAGTCATGTTACAGGAAAATGTATCCTTCTTCCCCATGTTGCGTCACGTCGAGACCCTGCAATTCCTGATCCTGAGTGACTCGCAATCCCATGGTTGCGTCGAGGATTTTCAAGAGAATGAAGGTCCCGATGACGGACAGGACCACCGCCGCGCCGATGCCGACAACCTGGTTGACCAATTGGAAGGCATTTCCTTCGAGTGCGCCGACCCGTTCCCCGGTGACGCTTTTGGTTGCGAAGACACCGACCAGAATCGCTCCAAGCGTCCCGCCAACTCCGTGCACCCCGAACGCATCGAGTGAGTCATCATAGCCGAGGGAGTTTTTCAGTTTTGTACACGCCAAGTAACAAACGTATCCAGCCGCCAATCCCAAGATGATGCCTTGCATGGGAGTCACCGCCCCCGCCGCCGGCGTGATGCAGACTAGGCCGGCCACAGCACCCGAGCACGCACCAAGGATACTGGGGCGGCGGTGAGCCACCCATTCTGCGGCAGACCAGGAGAGCACTCCCGCTGCGGCAGCGAAGTGTGTCGCGACGAAGGCATTCACCGCCAACGGTGTCGCATCCAGGGCGCTTCCCGCGTTGAATCCAAACCATCCCACCCAGAGCAGGCCAGCGCCAATACAGGTGTACGTCAGGTTGTGTGGTGGCATCGGCTCTTGGCCAAACCCAAGCCGACGTCCCAGCAAGATCGAACAGACTAAAGCGGACGCGCCAGAGCTAATATGGACCACAGTTCCGCCCGCGAAGTCGAACGCCGGGAAGAGGGCGTCCTTGTTCCATTCGCACAACCAGCCTGTTTCCGCCCAAACCCAGTGAGCGATTGGGCAGTAGACCAATAACCCCCAGAGAGCAAGGAACACGCACATGGTGCTGAATTTCATTCTCTCCGCAAACGCTCCACAAATCAGAGCGGGCGTAATGATGAAGAACATCCCTTGAAAAACCGCAAAAATCATCTTCTCCGTCGATTCGGTCAGGGAGACAGTCTCGCTGGGAGTGATCCCCCTCATCAAGACATGATCAAAGTTTCCGATCCAGGGACTCGTTCCCCCAAAGGCGAGGCTGTAACCAACGAGTGCCCAGAGAACGGTCATCATTCCCATGAGAAAGACGCACTGCATCATCACGCTGAGCACATTTTTTTTCCGGACCAAGCCTCCATAAAACAGAGCGAGACCAGGTGCCGTCATCATTAGCACGAGTGCCGAAGAAGTCAGCATCCATGCCACCGTCCCGGTGTCGGGGGCGACCGCCTCCGACTCTTGGGCGAGAGCCAATTGAGGACAACAAACCGTCAACATCAGGAGCGTCGCCGCTCCCATCCAGTTCCTGAGTTTCATTCGTAACTCCATGAGCGCTAGGAGACTACAAAAAATGTCCGATGGTCAACCCCGTCGGGAGTGTGGGACAGGAACTCTCCAGGAAGTGAGAGCTTGGCCACGAGACTCAGTGTGGGGACCGACCGATGGATTGCAGAAATTGCAATCGCCGTGCCGGGGCATCTCCGTTGCGCGAAAAGCTGGCAGGACGGAGCGAGAGCAATTCGAATTTGCAAACCTGTGGCTTTGAGATTCGCCGGAGAGTTTGCCATAGTGCGGACAGATGAAGCTGTTTTGATTGGAACTTGTCGCCGCACAGGACTGTGTCCCTATGAGTCGAGAGCCCCTCCCCGCACTGGATGAGTCGGAAACCGGGAAATGGTACGCCGGGATCACCCGCTACCAGTGGTTGGTCCTGTTCATTGCCTGTTTGGGGTGGGTGTTTGACATTTTCGAAGGCCAAATCTTCGTCGCGAGTATGAACGAGGCGATGCCGTCGCTCATTGAGCAGGAGGCGGTCAGCAACGGCCAGACGATCTCCGCGAAAGAGGTCGATCAACGCAAGGCTCTGTATAACAACATCGCACTGGCGGCATTTCTCGTTGGGGGCGCGATTGGCGGGATCGTCTTTGGGATTGTCAGCGACAAGATCGGTCGCAAGCGGACGATGTCGTTGACGATTTTGTTCTATTCCCTGTTCACCTGTTTGTCGGCCTTCTCCGGTCGCTGGTGGCATCTGGCTGGGTATCGATTTCTGGTTGCGATGGGAGTCGGCGGCGAATGGGCGGTGGCGAGCGCGATGGTCTATGAAGTCTTTCCGAAGCGGGCGCGTGCCCATGTCGGCGGAATTTTCCATGCCTCCAGCGTATTGGGAACTTATTTGGCAGTCGCGGCGGGAACGTTCATCATCGCGAATGACGAATTGAATCAGGCCATCATCGAGTGGGCGCAGCAGCGCGGATTCACCGATCCTGATTTGCTGGCCTCTTTGAAATGGCGGATTGGGTTTGCCCTGGGCGCTCTCCCCGCCTTGCTGATCATTTGGATTCGTGCCAGCCTGAAAGAACCAGAAGGCTGGCAGCAAGCCAAGGACCGGGCTCAGGAGGATCAGACACAAAAGGTGGGGCAGTTCAACGAACTGTTTTCCTCGGCCTATCTTCGCAATACCGTCGTGGGATTTCTGTTGGCAGCTGTGGGGATGGCGACCTTCTGGGGCGTTCATATCTATGGGAAGAACGTGCTCCGGACCGCAGCCGAGACGCAATATCTCACCGAGAAGGCGGGAGTCGAAGACCTGTCAGCTCTGTCGGCCGATGATCGAAAGACGGCGCTGACCCCTTACGACAGCGAAATCAAACGCTGGGAAATGCTGGGGATGCTGCTCGTGACGACCGGAGGCGGAATTGGGTTGTTGGCCTTTGGACCAATCTCGCAGCGGGTCGGGCGACGAGGGGCATTTATTTTATTCCATCTCGGAGGATTGGTGAGTGCGTTGGCCCTGTTTCAAACGACGTTCAGCGAACCGAGTTCCCTGTTGTATCTGGCATTGCCGGTATTCGGATTCCTGACGTTAGGAATGCATGCGGGGTACGCCATCTACTTCCCAGAGCTATTCCCCACGCGGCTCCGCGCGACCGGTTCCGGCTTCTGCTTCAACGGGGGCCGCATCGCCGCCGCACCGATGCTCTTCGCCACCGGTTTCATTCAAAGCAATCTTGGGGTCACGTTGTTCCAGGCCTGTTCGATGCTCAGCCTGTTATACCTGCTGGGCGTCGTTGTCACGGCCATGGCCCCGGAAACGCGGCATCGGGCGTTTGAAGACGCGTCGCAAGAAGCCGTTTAGCGGCGCACTCCAAGTGCATCGCAAAACAAGAGGAAAAGCTCAGTTGCCGCCGAGCGGCGGGCCGGTTGGGAGCGTTTCCAGATAATCCCGATACTGCTGGTCCAGCGTCTCGAAGCGAACGCCCGTGAGTTGTTCGAGTGTCGGATGGTTCGCCCGCACGCGAGAATTGGGGTTGTAGACGTCAGACAGATACTGGATGAAGGCGTCCTTGTAGAGTCCGTTTTCATAGTGCAGGAAAAAGTGCACCATCCCGGTGGCCTGACTGTAGTAGGCGTGCAGAATTTCCCCGGTCGACGGCCGTTGAAACTGATTCTGGCTCAATGCGGTAAACTTTCGCATCGGGATGTAGTATCCCTCATCAAGGACCTTCTTTCGGGCCCAGTAGATCCGGATGTGCTGGGGATGACCGATCGGGTATTTCTCGGTCCGGGTCTCGTAGGACTCCATGTAGCAGGCGATCCCTTCGATCACCCAGAAATCGGAGTTCTCGCCCACGGGGACGGTTTTTGAAAGGCTCTCTCCGAGCAGCTGATGCGTGACTTCGTGGTACAATGTCTCCATCGCATCGGGGCGGTCGTCAAAGTAGAAGTACGCGATGCGGTCGTTGGGCATATAGAGACCATTCGCCATGGAAATATTCGGTTGGCGGGCCTGCAGCATCTCGACGAATTCTTTCTTGGAACTCAGGTAATAGACTCGAAATTGTCGACGTGGGGCGGAACGGCGAA
>JAGQQQ010000134.1 GCA_020426125.1 Planctomycetaceae bacterium | reverse complement strand
CGGAGCGCCCACATCCGGATGAGTGGGGAATCAATTGGCTCTCGAGATGCGCAAAAGCGAACGCACCGTCATCGATAACATGCGAGCCGACTCGCGAAAATCCCAATTTCCCCAAAACCGGTTTTTTGGGCCAAAACGATGACTCGAAAAGTCGATCGTCGGCAGAATCCGCCGAAGAATGTGATGATAGTCCCATCGATATCCAGATGGTGTTTTCCAGTTGTGATGCCAGAGATTTTTTGATTCACAAGTGAGGTCCTGCTCCAGACTCTCCGGATCAGGCTACCGATACTCGTCGCGAGTAGAGTGGTATCGAAAGTCACATGGCGAGCCCCGTCCGGTTTCGTTAGGATCGAGGATCAGTGATGGGAATTTGTTGTTCGCAGAGACCGTGGGGAGATCCGGTTGGAAATCAGTCGAAGGCAGCTGCTGAGAACCATGTTGGCTGGAAATGTCAGTCTCACTTTGGGTGGACGAAATCCCGAATGGCTCTGCGCGAAGGAATCAACATCGCGCGGGCCAGCACGGGCAAAACGCTGCCTGATGCTGTTCCTCTGGGGAGGTCCGGCGCACCAGGACCTCTGGGACATGAAGCCTCTGGCCCCCAGCGAATACCGCGGAGAATTCCAACCAATTCCCACGGTGACCCCCGGGATCGAGATTTGTGAACACCTCCCCCATTTGGCGAAACAGACCGACAAGATCTGCTTTCTTCGCTCCCTCACACATTCGGACAATAATCATTCCACAAGCGCACATTGGATGCTGACGGGGCATAAGCACAGCGTCTCCGCCGAGAATTTCAACGCGCGTGGGGATGACTTCCCCCATATCGGGTCCGTCCTGACAAAACTGTCTCCGTCATTAAAGAGTCTTCCGACATTTGTTGCCTTGCCAGAGCAGATTGCCACCACAATTGGCGCCGTGACACCCGGGCAGGGAGGAGGGATTCTCGGAGCGAAGTACGACCCGTTTCGTATCGATCAGCATCCCGATGAGAAAGATTTCGAGGTGCCGAACCTGTCTTTGCCGACGGGAGTCACCACCGATCGCATGGATTCTCGGATGGCTCTCCTGTCTTGGTTCGATCGCAACCGCCCCCCCTTGGATGGGAATCAACGCGAGGCGATTGGGGCCTTTCAAACGAGAGCGATCGAACTCCTTACATCCACTCACGCTCAGCAGGCCTTCGACCTTCAAAGCGAGCCAGCGTCTCACAGAGAGAAATACGGCACCGGCACGTTTGGGCAGGGGCTCCTTCTTGCTAGGCGATTATTGGAAGCGGGAGTGAAACTGGTCACAGTCTACTGGCATCGCGACGATCCCGGGGTCGACACAACCTGGGACACCCATTCCAACAACTTCGGCCAACTCAAAGACCGTCTGATCCCACAGGTCGATCGACCCATTGCGACGCTGCTTCAAGACCTGGAAGACCGGGGAATGCTCGAGGACACATTGGTCATCTGGAATAGCGAGTTTGGGAGAACCCCGAAGATCAACAACAACCGGGCGGGCCGTGATCACTGGGGGAAATGTAACACCGTCTGGCTCGCCGGGGCGGGAATTCCCGGAGGAACGGTCCACGGCAGGTCCGACTCCATTGCATCGGCTCCAGACGATTACCCGATCTCGCCGGAAGACTTCACCGCAACGATCTACCACCTGTTGGGACTCAATCCCCGCACGGAGATTTACGACCGCCTTCAGCGTCCGTTCCCGTTGTCCGATGGACGTGTGCTGCACGAGATACTTTGAGATTGCCGAGTTGTCGACAGGTCTCATGCACACACTGGCCAGCCGAGAGCCCATTGCAGACGGAACTGGGCGATGTTGTAGTCGACGACCGCTTCCAAATAAGCACGTTGCGCGTCTTCAAGAGCACGGACGGATTGCAACACCTCGAGCGGCAGTCCTTGTCCATCTCGGATGCGACTAAGATTGCGTTCATAGGATTTCTGGGCGGAGTCAATCGCCGCTTGGGTGATGTCCATCCGCTCCGAGCGATGGACAACCTGAGCGTGAGCTTCCGAGATCTCGCGGGCAATTCGGTCCATCGTCCGGACGGCTTCAAACTTCGCCTGCTCGACCTGAGCGCTGGCAGCGCGGCGAGATGCCCCTTCTCCCAGCCCGAGATTGCGGATCTCCCAGAGCATGAGCGCGTCGAAGTCGTACCGGTCATTTACGTTGGCGAGATTGCTTCCCTGCCCGCCTCCAAACCCTCCGGTGCTGAGTCCGAGCAGCACGCTCGGGACAAATGGCGAATACTTCTGCCGCTTGAATTCTTCACAAGCGGCGGCGACGAGCGTTTGAGCCTCCTTCAGTTCCGGACGGGTTGCGAGCCCGGTGCCGACCAACGCCCCTTTGTCGAGGGCGGGGGTGACAAGGTCCAGCGGCACAACGGTGAGATCGAGTGGCACCAATCGTTGACAGCCATCGAGGCTCAAGGCTTCGGCGAGGCGGACGGCGGCGACGTCGGCCCGTTCCCGTGCCTGGGCCAACCGATTCTCGATGAGCCGTAGTTCGGTCGCGAGACGGTCGGCATCCGCTTGTAGGCCCTGTCCCGTGGCCGCGAAATCGGCGGTCAGTTTCGAGAGTCCGGCCGTTCGCTCACGGGACTGCTCGATCACTCTCAAGTCTTGTTCGGCGGAGAGCAGTTCGAGATAGGCCACGGCGACCGTCAACAACTGCTCATTCAAGACCCCGCTGGCCGCGTGTCCCCGTGCCCAAGCGGTCTTTTCCTCGATTTCTGGCAGGAAAATCGCATCCGCGACATGGAACTGGGCCACCAACCCCGGTCGCGGAGTGGTGCCGGCCCCGGTCGCCCCGGCTCCCAAGCCGAACTGGAAGGAGTTGCGATTGACGTCGACGATGTCGGCGTTGCTCGCCTGGTAGTTGCCGTCGTGGCGGTGGAAGCTGAACCCCGGCTGAATCGACGGCAGCCACAAGACATTCGCCCGATCCAGCCGGGCATAGGCTTCTTGAACTCTCCATTGGGCCACACCGATGGCCGGGTGGTCTCCGCCGACCATGGCCAGCGCCGTCGGCAAATTGAGCGGGAGAGCATCTGGCGGGCAGGGGGGGACAGGGATGTCCGAAGACGCTGGTTCAATATCTTCGGGAGTGGACGGAATGGGATGCAACATCCCGGCCCCTGCGACTGCGGCGGCTTTCCTGATTAACGAGTCTGTTTCCGGTCGTGTCTGCTCAGGCTCCGGAACACTTCGCGAGTTCGGAGCGATGACCAATTTTCCGGGCTCGTGATTGACGAGTTGAACGGCGGCTTTTTCAGTTGATGTCGGAGTTGGGGAAGTCTCTCTGTTTCGGATGTCCGAATTTGGGGACGATGCCACAATTCGCTCTGTGCCAGCGGGGAGTCGCAATGGAGCAACGGGCAATGGTTGCGGTGCTTTGGCGAACTCCGTATGAAGAGCATCCAGCGAGACGGTAGCCGGCAGCGGAGAGTCGGCTTCGGTACGAGTCAGGGCTTGGCGTGTCGCCCCGCATCCAGTCAGCCCGAGAGCGAGTCCTCCCAGAATGAGCGCGTGAATTCGCTGACGTCGCATCCGAAACATCCTTGAAGGCAAGTGGGCGCGGTCCCGGTCCGTGGGAATCCCTCTGAATTCATCGGCCATCCGTCTGGGATCAATTTGTGGAACGTATCAACTCCAGCGATTCCGCCGGGGGAATCCCGCCGGGAATGTCGATCGGGGCGCAGGGGAAGACACGTCGGACTTTACCGGTTATACGTCCAGTTTTGGGAATCTGTCCCCTCATTTGATTGTCGCCGCTGTCCCTGCATCCGAACGCTGACTAAATTGATTGACTCGATTATTTTCTCTGACCCGAAGATCTTGCCAGATGAACACTCTCGCGTCTGTTGTCGCTCTAGTTCGAGTGCTGTCTGTCGTCGTCATCTTCGCGAGTTCCTGTTCGCGGCCTGTTTTTGTACCTGAACCGGAATCCGCCAAACGGACGGTGCAAGTAAAGGCCGTTTCCCTGGTACAGGAAGAGGTTGCGAAGACGACGACCCAACCGGCAACAGTCCTCCCGTACTACCGGGCCGAGATTCGTGCCAAGGCGAGTGGTTACGTGAATGTGGTCAAAGCCGACCTTGGAGACGTCGTCAAGGCGGGAGACGTGTTGGCGACCATCGATGTTCCCGAAATGGACAATCAAAAACAGATTCTTCTCGCGAAAATTGAACGGGCCAAATCTCAGGAGACTCGGGCTCAGGCTGGTGTGGAACTGGCTTCAGCCGATGTGGAATCGGCCGAAGCGAAGTTGGCTCAGGCGAAGTCTGAGATGAGCAGCGCTGAAGCCTCCCTGGCGGCGGCGGATGCGGAATTCACGCGGACGCAAGATCTCGTTCAACGGCAATCGCTCGAAGGCCGCGTCCTCGATGAAGTCCGCAAGCAACGGGACTCGCAACTCGCGAAGAAACAGGCGATGGAATCCGCCATCACTTCGGCGGAGGCATCGGTGACTGTCGCGAAAGCTCGCAAGACCGCCGCCGAGGCGGACCGGAAAGTGGCTCAGACCGAGACCACCATCGCCGAGCGACAGTTGGAAGAACTCGAAACTTTGATGGCCTACGCCACACTCAAGGCCCCGTTCGCTGGCCTGGTGACCGTCCGCCACCTTGACCCCGGCGATCTCGTCGACGAGGGGCCGGGATCGGCGAATGGCGACCCATTGTTCGTCGTCAGCCAGGTGGACAAAGTCCGCGTGCAGATTCCCGTCCCCGAGGTCGACGCGGCCTGGGTCAGCGCAGGAGATTCGGTGTCGCTGAGTTTCCCATCATTCCCGTTAGAGGAGACCATCGAAGCGTCGATTACCCGTGTCGCGGGCGAACTCGATCCGGCCACACGAACGATGCTCGTCGAAGCGGAACTGGACAACTCGGACCGAAAACTTCTGCCGGGGATGTTCGGACGGGCCACGATTTCCCTCAACAACAAAGTGGCCGCCAACATGCTGCCGGCCCGAGCGATTCGCTTTGACGAGGCGGGCAATCCGTATGTCTATCTGATTGGTTCGGACGAGAAGGTGAGTGTCGTTTCCATTCAAACGGGTGTCGACACGGGGCCGCAGATCGAAGTCGTCTCCGGATTGGAGCCAGGACAGCGCGTCGTCGATGCTCATCTCGATCGCTTTACCGACGGTCAATCCGTCGCCGTTCTCTCCGATGGTTCAAAGGCCGAGAGCAACTGACGACATCGTACGATCGCGACGCGACGATTGATCGACACCGACTGACACTGCTGAGCGCATTCCATGGGACTGATCGACTTCTCTCTGAAAAATCGGTATGCCGTGTTGGCGGGGGCGATTGCCTTGTGCCTGCTGGGAGCGGCGGTGATCCCCGGGATCACGGTCGACATTCTCCCCGACTTTAAGCAACCGGTGGTGGTCAGTTTCTTTTCGTATCCCGGCCTGCCGACAATGGACATGGAAAAGTCCGTCACCTCGCGCGTTGAGCGGGCACTCACGCTTGCTGGCAAGATTGAACACCAGGAATCCCGAACGGTTCCTGGGGCGGCCGTCATTAAAATCTTCTTTCAGCCCGGAGCTGATCCCAGTTCGGCGATGAACGACATCGTCAATCTAGAGGCAAGTGATATGTTTCACTTGCCGCCGGGGATCGAGTGGCCGTTCACGCTACGAAGTGAGCCGTCGAACCTCCCGGTCGTGCTGGCGGCCATCTCGGGCGAAGGACTTAGCGAGTCCGAACTGTACAGCATCGGGTACTACGCCGTCCGCAACAAGATGGGCGGACTGAAGGGGGTCCAGATTCCGCACCCGTTCGGCGGGAAATTTCGCCAGATGATGGTCTACGTCGACCCCGCGAAGTTGCAGGCGCACCATGTCAGTGCCCAAGACGTCGTTGAAGCTCTGCGAAAGTCGAACCTCGTCCTGGCAGCGGGAACGGCCCGGCTCGGCGGGACCGATTATCAGATCCATCCGAAAAACACGCTTCCGACTCCGGCGGAGATTGAAGCCATTCCCGTAACGGTTCGCGATGGACGCCCAATCTTTATCCGCGATCTTGGACGCGTTCTCGATGACGCCGCCCTGCAATACAACATCGTCCGCGTCAACGGAAAACGCAGCGTCTACTGCCCACTGCTCAGAGAGCCCGGGGAAAATACGATCGCCGTCGTCGATCGAATCTATGAAGGGATCTCGACCGAAATCCCGAAGATGAAGGAGCGGGGAGACATCCCCGAAGCGACGGACGTCACGCTCGTTTCCGACCAGTCTCATTACATCCGTAATGCCATGTCCAACCTGTACTCGCAGGTCGGGCTGGGGGCGTTGCTGGTGGCGGTCGTCGTACTGCTGTTTCTCCGCCGGTTTCTCCCCACGCTGATCATTGTTTCCATAATCGTCCTCGCGATCCTGATTGGCGGTCTGGGGTTCGCCTTTACCGGACAGACGATCAATGTCATGACGCTGGGAGGAATCGCATTGGCGATCGGCACCGTCGTCGACGCCGGGATCGTCGTTGTCGAAAACATTATTCGCCACCAGAAGATGGGCAAAGCCCCTTTGGAGGCGGCACGCGAGGGGACCGCCGAGGTCTCCGGGGCGATCCTCGCCGGGACGATTACGACGCTGGCGGTCTTTCTGCCGGCGGTGTTTTTGACCGGGATGATCAAATACCTGTTCGAGCCGTTGTCCCTGGCAGCGACGATGACGATTGGAGCATCGTATGTTCTGGCACTGACCGTTGTCCCCGCATTTTGTGCGACGTTCATTCGGGAAAAAGTCCAGAACCAACAGGTTGACACGAACAATGATGTTCAGCCGAAGGGACTTTACGGCCGAACGCTCGCAGCTGCTTTGAAGGTTCCCGCGTTCACCGCACTGGTCATTGTTGTCGGCGTTGGGACATCATTTCTCCTGTGGCCAATGATCGGCACGGAACTCTTTCCCGACGTTGACGCGGGATCCTTTGAGATTCGAATCAAAACTCTTCCCGGAACCGAACTCGATGAGACGGAAAAACTCGTCGAGCGGATCGAGAACACGATCAAAGATGTCATCCCCGAGGAGCAGATCGAAACGCTGATTGCAAACATCGGACTTCCAGTGGGGAAAGGGGCCGGTTTCTCGACCGTCCTCAGCTCGAATTCCGGTCCGGACACGGCCTACGTGATCGTCAACCTCAAGCAGGAAGGCCGCACGACCAGCACTCAGACGTATGTCGAGGAATTACGCGAACGGCTCGCGAACGATTACCCGCTCGAAAAGTTTCTGTTCGTTTCCGGCGGGATCGTGAACATGGCACTCAACGAAGGGGTGCCGACCCCCATCAGCGTGCAAGTCTCGGCCGGTTCTTTGGGACAGTGCCGCTCGTCCGCGGAACGGATCGTCGAGGCGGTCCGTCAGATCCCCGGAACCGCGGACGTTCAGATCGCCCAGTCACTCGACTATCCACAGTTCGATGTCCAGGTCGATCGCACGCGAGCGAAATACCTCGGTGTGGATCAAGAAGAGGTCGCCCAGACCGTGTTGACGGCACTCGGCTCCAGTGTCGGCTATGCCCCGACCATTTGGATTGATCCCAAATCGGGAACGGACTTCTTCATGGGAGTCCAATACGAGGACAACCGTTTCCAATCACTCGATGAGATCCGCAACATTCCCTTGTCGCTGGAGACCGAGAACGGACCGATCACCATTCCCCTTTCGAATGTCGCAACGGTCAAACGTGTCACGATCCCGGGCGAAATCGCCCATTACAACATTGCTCGTGTCAACGATGTTCACGTGAATGTGTCGGGACGGGACATCGGCTCCGTCGCACGGGATGTGCAGGCGGTGATCGACTCCCTGGAATTCGAAAACGGCGTCTCCGTCGCCTTGCGAGGTCCGGTCGAAACCATGAAGTCGGGGATGAGTCTGCTGAGCGTCGGACTGCTTGTCGCGGCCGTGTTGGTCTATCTGGTGCTGATGGCTCAGTTCCGGTCGTTTGTGGATCCGCTGATCATCATGTTGGCCGTCCCGCTCGGACTCGGCGGGGTGCTGGCTGTTCTGTATGCCACCGACACGCACGTTAACATTCAATCGCTGATGGGCACGCTGATGATGATCGGAGTCGTCGTCAATAATTCGATCTTACTGGTCGAATTCGCCAACCGCCGCCGCGAAGAGGGAATCTCTCCTCGAGACGCCGCGCTCTCCGCGGCCCAAGTTCGTCTTCGCCCGATCCTGATGACTTCGCTGACGCTCGTCGCGTCGATGATCCCGCTCTCGTTCCAACTCACACCGGGAAATGAAGCGATGATCCCGCTCGCCCGGGCATTGCTGGGGGGCATGGTTGTCTCGACGGTTCTGACGCTAGTTCTGGTGCCCTGTGTTTATTCCCTGGCCCATCGGCCACGTCCCGTCGCGTAAGACGTTCTATTCCGTCTAGCGGCTGGCCCCCGTGTCCAGGGGATGCTTTCATCAGGCTTTCTTGTCGAGTTTGCAGATGCTGAGGTGTCCGTTGCCATGAGCCGCCGCGACGTGGCTGTGGTCGGGGGACAGGGCGAAGTCCCGGACATCAGATGGCATCTTCAGTTGGTGGAACGTCTCCGCCTCCCCCTCTTTCCAGAAGAGAAGGTGTCCGCCGCTTCCTCCGGAGCTGCCGATGATGACTTTCTCCGGGTGCAACGCCACGTTCCAGCATACCCCCTGAAGCGGGCCTTTGGAGAGATGCTCAATGACTTGTTTCGCCTCGTTGTAGTCGAAAATGACCACGCTTGGGTTACCGACGCCGGCGAAAGCGTTGCTGACATTCGTGATTCCGCTACAGGCGAGGCGGTTCCCGTCGGCGCTAAAAATCATTCCCCGAAACCCGCCAATTTGGGCGCGGAAGCCCTTATCGTACTTGGACAAAGATTCAGACTTCCAGGTCCGCTTCTGTTCCCAGGTGGCGACGTCCCAATCAAACAAATTGCCGTAGAGATCGCCGGAAACGAGAGTGTTTCCCGAGGGATGAAAAGCCAGATTGTAGATATAGGACTCGTGTCCCTTGAGTTCACGGACGAGCGTCCCGTCCGCGGCATCCCAGAACCGGATCACCAGATCGTTCCCCGCCGACGCGAGTAGCTTGCGATCAGGGCTCAGCGTGATCGAGCGAATCCACCCTTGATGGGCATCAATCGTCTTTGTTGCAGCCGGAGTCTCCTGTTGAGCGTCCCAGATGATGAGTCGGCCATCGTAGCCTCCTGTGACGAGTGTGCCGTCGAGTGCCCCCGGACACATCGCACGAACCCAGGCATCCGTGTCCAACTCGACTTGCGAGCCTTCGGCCACGTTGAACCGCCAGACCTTGTAGTCCTCTGAACCGACGAACACAAAGGCCCCATCGCGACTGTAGCAGCACGACATAAGCGGTCGGTCGACTTTGTAGTCATGGACGATATGCGTCTGTGTGAAGTCCATGGGGTTCCTCGATGTTGCTCTGCTTACTCCAGATGAGATCGGCTTCGTGCTCAGGCAATCAGTTCGCTGATCGCACTTCGCGAGGGGTCCGCCATCGGAACTTCCCGCCCCCCCAGATTGAAGGAGCTATACGAGTCGAGTCCGACCGCCTGCAAGTAGGTGTGGAAGAGATGGCCGTGGTCGACTTCGCGATCGGCGACCGCAGTTCCGTTGTCATTGGTCTTGCCGATGATTGCGCCTGGCTGAACTTTCGCCCCGCCGAGACAGATTGACCACGCTGTTCCCCAGTGGTCGCGACCGTATCGGACGTTGATCTTGGGCGTCCGCCCGAACTCCGACATCACGACGACCAGTGTTGTCTTGAGCAATCCCCGTTCGTGAAGATCGTTGATCAGATTGGAAAATGGCTTGTCGAACTCGGCCATCTGTTCGAGATGGAAGTTGAAGTTCTCGTTATGCGTATCGTAGTTCGTGTGCGAGACCTGTACGAACGGTACGTCATTCTCTAACAGGCGGCGGGCCATTAGGCAGTGTTGCCCGAAGTCATGCTTGCCGTAGCGTTCGTGGTCTTTGTCAGTTTCTTTCTGGATATCAAAGACGTCTCGTTTCTCCATGAGCTGAAGAGCTTGTTCGTAGCTTTGCGTATAGACGTCGGTTTCGGCGGTCCGCCGCATGGAAAAGAACCGGTCATTCATGCTCCGCCGCAGGGACTGACGTTTCTGATCGACATCAAGGGTCAGCGAATCCGGTCGGGCGGAGTTGGGAGGGGGAGAGCCATCTGTTCCGATGCTGTTGTAGCGAGGGCCGAGGTAGGCTGCGTCCTTGCCGCGCCCCCCTCCGGGGACACGGATGAATCCTGGCAATGCCTGGTTTTGGCGTTCGAGCCCCTTCGCGCAAACGGCTCCCAGATGTGGAAGGGCGATGCCCGGCATTTCGTTCCGGCCATGTTGCATCTGGTAGGAGCCTTTTCCATGGTCGCCGTTTTTTGTGTTGATGCTGCGAACCAGGGAGAGCTTATCCATGTGGACGGCCGTCAGCGGCAGCAATTCCGAAATATGCATCCCCGGGACTGCCGTCGGAATCGCCCGAAATGGTCCGCCGGTGTCCGTCTTCGGTTTGGGATCCCATGTCTCCAGC
>JAGQQQ010000133.1 GCA_020426125.1 Planctomycetaceae bacterium | reverse complement strand
GCGATAATCGCAATCACCACCAGTAGTTCAATCAATGTAAATCCGCGTTTCCGTAAAACCGGGCGCATAAAAGTCTCCTGTCACGAACGATCGTGTTGTCGAAAAAAAATCGTGGAATAAACCAAAGAAAAGCGCGTGGGATCAACAGTCCCGCGCCCCCCGCGCAAACGCGAGGTCAAGGACGTCTCCCCAGGAAGCAACGAACGGCTTCACGCGACAAACGCTTTGTGGTCCCCATTGAGAGATTCGCAAGTGGATAAACCACCGAAACCAACGAAGGTCTAAGGGACAGTGGGCTGACGCCCCCCGCTCGCTGGGAGCAGTTTTGTCTGCGTGAAACGCTTCGGCGTGAGGTTAGCCGCGCGGCGGGCCACGAACAGGAGGAAGAGCAGCAAGCTCAAGAGAAATCTCAGCATGGGAGACCAAGCGGTGTTGCTCGGTGACATCATTCCAGCTCAAAGTCGGCGGTGCCGAGAAATAACCAATTGCTTTGGCGATCAGGTGGCAGGTGGGGCAATCGTCGTGTGAGTGATCACAGGGTTCATTGTGATGGTCTTGACTCCCCGCATTTGCGGATTCGGATCCCGAAGCTGCCTGATTTCCGTGCGAGTGGGAGGCGTGGTGCGCGTGCCCTGCGTGCGAGTGAGGACCGTGTGATGATTCGCCGTGTGAATGGCCGCAACACGTGGTAAGCCGTCCATGCTCATGAACGGAATCGCTACTCGGACTGGTCAGATGCAAATGGTGAAACGGCGAATGCAACGCCTGAATGGCCACCAGCAGCAGAATCGCCACTGTGGCTCCGCACCATCCAAATTGGGATCTTGATTTGTGCATGACCTATCAATTGCATTCCAGCGCATTCAGCCATCGGCTGATGGAAAGCATTTCAGCCAAATGATACGCAGAGATTGTGCCAAGAACAGAGAACGAACTCGGCAAATCCGGCAAATTCGCAGAAAATTCCGATCCCCTCAATTTTTGAATGGAGTTTTATGCCCCGTTGGAATTCCCAGCGACGGGCGCTACCACCGCCTTTCCGGGTTCCGGACGACGGATGCGGTGCTCCGCCGGGCTCACGTCATCATCCACGATTTGCCACGTCAAAAAGGCATAGAACACCGTGGAACAGGCCAGAACACCGGAGACGGTAAACAGCATCGCGTGGAATCCGGAGGTGTCGATAACCCACCCCAGTAACGGAGCGGTCAGCGTGGTCCCCAGATCGACTGCGGCCAAGGTGATCGTTGTGCCGGTTCCTCGATACTGAATCGGAAATGACCCAGCTCCGAGTGAAACGACACAGGGAAAAAGAAGCGCGTGGCCAAAACCGCAGCAAATCGCGGGCAGGATCAGATGCCACTCTGACGTCACAAACGTCAGCGCCACTTGACCGAGGGCATGGCCGGCCAGGCCGTAGACGATCAATTGATGGCGCCCCACCGCCCGACTCCAGTTTCGAGCAACGATTCTCATCGAAAAGGCGGTGATCGCGTAGGATGTGAAGAATGTTCGAATCCCGCTCAGGCCCAACTCGGTGGCGTAACGGGTCAGAAAGATCATGGTCACGGAGAACCCGAGTCCCATCATCGCCGTCACGATGAAGACTTTCGGGGGAAAGTATCGCACCAGCAATTTGTAAACCGGGGGGGACTCCGATGGCCGATCGTGCCGATCTCCTTGAGTGAGCAGCGCCGCGACCATCGCATGTGTGGCGCCCAGCGCCAGGGTCAGGCCAAAAAGGATGCGGTAAAGCAGGTTCGACTGCGGAAAGACCTGGAAGATGAAATCTCCCAGTTGGGAACCGCAAATCATTCCCAGAAAACCACTCGCCCCGAAGGTCCCGATAATTTCGGTCCGTCGATTCGGCGGGGCCTGTCCTTGAATATGGGCGACCGAGGACGCGAACATGCTTGCGAGCCCCAACGCGAACAGGATTCGACCAACGTAAATCTGGATCCCGATTTCGCCCGTGGTCAGGATGGTGAAACACCCCAGCATGTACACGAGTGTGCTTAGCAGCCAGACCCGGCGAATCCCAAAATTATCGAGAGCCGGCCCTAAGAAAGCTCGCCAGAACAACGATCCGATCAGGCCAACGCTGACGATGAAGCCGGTGGTCTCTTCCGTTCCGCCCAGAAATTTTACGAACTCGGCAAACCGAAAGGTCAGCGTGTTCGCGGTCACCAGCATGACATTCGCGAGGAATGCCAGCCAGAACTTTCGGGTGTAAATCGGTTCCTCATCTGGAGAAACCATTGTTGAACTGGTCATCAGAGGGCCCCCACGTCGGCGGGGCTCCTTTCGCAGAGCGGGAAAAATCAAGGGGTGCTCATTCCGAACGCGCTGATGCACAATTTATCATGAAAGGCACGTCGGGCGATTCGGGTTCGAGAGAATTTCGTCTGAAGGAGGGACACGTGGGCGGCAACGAAAATCGCATTCTAGCAACTGTAAATCGGCTTCGTACCCGGGAATTCCAGTCGGACACAAATTCCGGAGTAATGTTCACACAATGATCGGTCGCTTTTGATTGGTCGCGAGGAGATCGTTATCCCCCAAATTCGTCGCTGAACCGACGATCACACCGCCTCTTCCGAGGAAAACGGGTCCACCGACTCTCTTTGCTCCTCGTCCAGTTCCCCGGGCTCCGTCTCGGCGAAGTTCGGTTCAATCCCTTCCTGAGTTCCGATGTTTTCCACGGGGCGGACGACCACACGGTTTCCCCGTGTCGCGACGACTTCGATCTCCATGTTCGGTTCAATCATCAAACCATCGCTAATGGCGTGCAATCTCTCCGATCCGACTTTCACCATTCCTCCTGGCGTCATCAGGTTCAGCGACCGTCCTCGTTTTCCGATCAGACTCTGCAAATGGTCTTGCTCTTTCTGATAGGGGGTGATTTCCTCCTCGCTCGGAGCCGCGAGCAAGACTCGGTGCCCCAGCGATGTCGTCGCGATGAGCCGGAACGTTCCAATCACGGCGGCCGGAATCAACACGATCAAACTGGCAAGATATCCCCACCACCAGGCAGGGTGATCCGTGTACCATGCCCGATATGCGTAAAAGGCGGACCCGGCAAAACAACAGACGCACATCACGGCAATCATCCCGCCGGAAGGCACGAACAACTCCATGACAATCAGCACGAGCCCTGCTACCAAAAGCAGAAAAATCATGAGTTCAGGATTCATGGTCCCCTTCGATCAACAGTCAAGCCTCAGGAACTCTTCATTCACGCGGAGCCTCATTTTAGGGCCCGACGTCAACCATTGCGCGAATTCTCTCCACGGAATTTCGGCCAATTCGGATTTTCTTCATTCCTGATCGCTGGCTCTGGCTTTCACGGCTTCCGCAAGGATTTGCATTCCCTTCTCAATCCCCTCAGGAGATTGCACGCCGTAACTGAGACGCATTTCGGTTCGCGGACGATTCGTCATGCCGGTGGGATAACAGATCTCCCCGGGGACGTACATGACCCCTTTCTCGACTGCGGTTCGAAACATCGGGCTGGAGAATCCCGTCGGAATGTTTGCGGGGAGTGTCATCCAGACGTACAGGCCACCGTGGGGCTCCCGCCAGGTGACTCCGTCGATGTCGGCAAAATGCGCGTGGGCGGCTTCAACCATCGCGTCGCGTTTCGCGCGATAATTCTCGCGGACCTTTTGTAGATGGCTCTCATACGCCCCGGAGGACAGAACTTCGGCAACGAGATGCTGAGCGAAGTTGGACGAGCCAAAGTCCTCATTCCCCTTCCGTTCGCTGAGTGGCGCCAAGAGATCGCGAGGCACAACCCCAAACCCGACGCGCACACCGGGTGAGAACGTTTTGGAAAAGGTCTGCGTATAGATCACCCAGCCCCGGGACTCGTCAAAGGACCAGATACTGGGAAAGGCTTCGCCATCGTACCGCAATTCCCGATAAGCGGCGTCTTCAAGAATCAGAATGCGATGGTCACGCGAGTACCGCTGGGCCAATTCCACCAACTGCCGACGGCGGTCCGTCGCCAAACAGGTTCCGGCCGGGTTGTCGTAATAGCTGACGTTGTAGATCAGTTTCACACGGGACAGTTCTCCCTGTTGATCGAGCAACTCCAGAGCCTGCTCCAACGCATCGATGCGCATCCCTCCGTCATCGACGGGAATCGTGACGGTCCGCGCCCCGACTCCATCCAGATTTCCGGCAAAGACAAAATACGTGGGCCCGGAGATGAGACAGATGTCTCCGGGATCAAACAGCACTTCGCACACCAGCGACAACAACTGCTGAGAGCCCGTTGTCAGCATGAGATTGTCGATATCAATCCCGGCTTGCTCGCGAGTGATTCCCTCCAGCGAACAAAAGTGATTAAGTATCAGCTCTCGCAACTTGTAGTAGCCGGGGGTCGTGCCGTATTGCAATGCCCCTCTTCCCCTCGTGGCCGATGACGTGATGGCGTCCACGGCCGCCCGCACCTCTTCGACCGGCAACGTCTCCGGGGCCACCAGACCCGCCGCGAGCGAGATGACGCCGGGGTTCTCCACAGCCTGCTGCATCAGAAAGCTGATTGCCAGCTCGTGGGTCATCTCCCGACGTTGGCTGAACGACACGGGAACGGAACATTGGGATTCTCGAACGGCAGACATACACCACGTCATCGGTTCAGGTTTCAAGGAATCAAACGGAAATCATAGTGATTCCCTGCCTCATGGCTATGTCCTCAGCCAAGTCGGGATTGCCCAGGTCATTTTCTCATCTTCGTACGTGTATTCTTGCGGCGGGTCTTGGGACTCACTCGCCTGAGCCAACCATTCGCCTGATCCATCGCCGATGAGGAACCGGTCAGGCGGAGATTAGGGGCAAGTCAATCCTTCACGAAGTCTTGAGGTATTCATTCGAACCGTTTGCGAGTTCGTTGATTTTTTTCTCGGAGCATGGCAGACTCCCACTTCACGTCTAGTATCAAAAATTATCCTCGTCTAGTGAGTGAGTTCCTGTTCGAATCGTCGCGACTTGGTTCCGAACTCGTGTAGCGGCGAATTCTGTAGTCGCGGGTCACCCTCCCAAAAAGGAAAAGTTTATGAGAGTTCTCTTCGCTCTGGGCTTCTGCCTCACGCTGTCGGCCCAGCTTCTGGCCGCCGATAAACCCAACATTCTGATCATCTGGGGTGACGACATCGGCACCTGGAATATCAGCCACAACAACCGCGGGATGATGGGATATCGCACTCCCAATATTGACCGCATCGCTCGAGAGGGGCTCTCCTTCACCGATTACTATGGCCAACAAAGCTGCACTGCTGGCCGCGCAGCGTTTCTGGGTGGGAATGTTCCCGTTCGCACCGGCATGACCAAAGTCGGAATGCCCGGAGCTGAACAGGGCTGGCAAAAATCAGACGTGACCTTCGCAACCGTGCTCAAGTCTCAGGGCTACTCCACTGGCCAGTTCGGCAAGAACCACCAAGGGGACCGTGACGAGCATCTGCCGACCATGCACGGCTTCGACGAGTTCATGGGGAATCTGTACCACCTCAATGCCGAGGAAGAGCCAGAAAACCGGGACTATCCCGGCGATCTCGTCTTGGCCAATGGCAAGACCTTCCGGGAAGTGTTCGGTCCCCGCGGCGTGATCAAGAGCAAGGCTGACGGAAAAGGCGGCCAGACAATTGAAGACACCGGAGCTTTGACTAAGAAGCGGATGGAGACGATTGACGAGGAAACTCTCGCCGCCGCGACGGATTTCATCAAACGGAAGAACAAAGATGGCGGCCCCTGGATGTGCTGGTGGAACGCCACGCGGATGCACTTCCGCACGCATGTGAAGGAAGAACACAAGAACCTCGCCGGCCCCAATTCGAATGAATACCACGATGGCATGGTCGAGCACGACATGCAGGTCGGGGAACTCTTGAAGCTCATCGATGATCTCGGTGTCGCCGACAACACGATTGTGTTGTACTCCACCGACAACGGCCCTCACTTCAACACGTGGCCCGATGCTGGGACGACGCCGTTCCGCAATGAGAAGAATTCGAACTGGGAAGGGGCGTTTCGTGTTCCTGCATTCGTCCGTTGGCCCGGAAAATTCCCGGCTGGCCACACTCTCAACGGGATTGTCTCCCACGAGGATTGGCTTCCCACCTTCGCTGCGATTGCTGGAGCGACCGACATCAAAGAGAAATTGAAGGCGGGCGTCGAACTCAATGGTCGCAAGTACAAGAACTACATCGA
>JAGQQQ010000132.1 GCA_020426125.1 Planctomycetaceae bacterium | reverse complement strand
CGCATGTTCCAACCGGAAGCGATGGACATGGAGACCGCGTTCATGAAACTGACCGCCGGAACGACCGCCTGACCCGAACTCGTGACAACCGGCATTGACCAAGGCGATCATTTGCCCTGGTCGAGCCGCAACGGTATCGTTCGGGTCTTTGAATCGTTTCTCGAAATCGCTCCCATGTCTGAGCCGGCCTTTTCCGACAAACCGATTCCCAACGAGACGGGGCTCAAGAGTTCCCTCTGTCTGCAGGGGGAACGGGTCTCGTTCACCGGAACACTCGCCTCGATGACGCATACCGAGGCGGCAGGGTTGGTGGTCCAGAATGGGGGAACCGCGACCGACCATATCAGTCGCCAGACGACCATGCTCGTGGTGGGCGAGGAAGGCTGGCCACTTGAGGACAATGGTCAGCCCAGTGTCAAACTCCAGCAGGCTGAGCATTGGGCGGCTCGCGGAGTTGACATCCAGGTCGTCAACGAATCCCAGTGGCTGGCATTACTGGGGCTGAATGAGCATCGCGACCAAGTCCACCGCCTGTACACGCCGGCCATGTTGTCACAGATTTTAGGACTCGGGGTCCCGATTATTCGGAGCTGGGCAAGGGCCGGCCTCATTCAGCCCGTCAAACGGGTCCACAGGCTCCCTTATTTTGATTTTCGCGAAGTCAGCTCCGCACGCCGCTTAAGCGAGTTATTGGATTCCGGCGTTCCCAGCCGGGAACTGGAGGAAAGTCTGAAGAAACTCCCTTCGGTCCGTCGGGGCTACGAACGCCCTCTGGAACAGTTGGAGATTCTCACGCACCACAACCGAGTGGTCGTGCGAGATCAGCATAGCCTGATTGTCCCCCGGACAGGCCAACGTTTGCTCGACTTCGAAGGAGTGCAGGCGGAGCCCGAAAGCACTCGGGAAGCGAATCCGGTAACGGCAATCCAATTTCTGATGAAACAGGAGGAGCCTGTTTCCCCACCAGGAGATTGGCTCGTCGAAGGGTGCCGCTTGTACGACGCTGGCCGTTTACATGATGCCCTGAATGCGTTTCGGCAAGCGGCGTTACGAACGCCAGAGAGTTCCGATGTCCATTTTCAATTGGGAGAATGTCTCTACCGGATAGGACACACCCGCGCCGCCCTGGAACGGTATTCCATCGCAGCGGAGAATGATCCCGACTTCCTCGAAGCTTGGACGCAGATCGGATGCATCCATCGGGAGTTGGGAGAATTCTCGTCCGCCAAGGCTGCCTTTTTGAAGGCCCTCGAGTTGCTCCCCGAATACCCGGATGCCAACTTCCATCTCGCGGAAACGCTGCTCGAGCTGGGCCGTTCCGATCAAGCTCAGAAATATTGGAAAGAGTATCTCCGCCACGATTCCCGGGGTCCCTGGGCCGATATTGCCCGTGAACGCATCGAGGCGGTTTCCGCCGGAATCGAGTTTGACAAGCCCCACGTCTGACCAAGACGTCCCGCACGGAAAGAAACATGGGAAACAGCAAGCAGCGATGAGCCCGAACCTTCGGCAGTTCGACCCACGAAAGTTTCAGGTGTTGCCTGAGAACCGTTTGGCTCTGGCAGCCGTTCAGAAACTGTCTCCCAAGTCGCGCCGTACCGGGATCCCGATCGTGACGGTTGTCGCGCCCTCGGGATATGGCAAATCGCTTTTGGCTCGCCAGCTCTTTCAGTCCTGGCAAGGGGACCAACAGGCAAGCCGTATCCATTTCCTCACAGGCTCCCAATTCGCCGCAAAACTCGCGGATGCATCCTCGCGAAACATCGTCCGTCAATTTCAGAAAAAGTATCGGCAGGACACAAAACTCCTGATCTGTGAGGATTTGCAGACCCTGGAACGGCGAAACGAAACTCAGCGGCAACTGATCGCTGTGATTGACGACATTACCGGCAATGGCGGCCGCGTGATGTTCACAACGACCAAGATGCCGAATGAGATCCCCGGGTTTTCCCGAAAACTCGCAAACCGGATCCAGGGGGGAATCTGTGTCGGGATCGAACCGCTGTCAATTCCGAGTCGGCGGAAGCTATTAAAAGGCTTCTTCGAGGCCGAATCACTCCATGTCCCGTCCCAGACTTTGGACACTTTGGCGAAGAAGTTCGATGTCTCCCCTCGGGAGTTGGCAGGGCTGGTTGCGCAGATCTGTTCAGAGGGGATCGCGCCATCCGATCTTCGCGAAGGTACGTTCCCCTCTCCGATTGAATTCCGCTTGCCCGGAAACGGAATCACATTGTCGGAAATTGCTCGGGTGACAGCCCGAGAGTTTGGAGTGACCGTCGAGGAGCTTCGTGGAGAAAGTCGAACCCAACGGATCTCACAAGCACGTCAAGCAGCCATGGCACTTGCTCGGGAACTATTGAATCTCAACTATGTCGAGATCGGTGAATACTTCCGCCGAAACAACCACAGCACGGTCATCCATGCCTGCCGAAAAGTCGCCAACCAGCTCGAATCCGACATCGCGCTGGAACATCATCTCGGAACAATCCGACGGGAACTCCAGAAGAAGGGATGACCTCATCGGATGATCGCTGCGATCGCCGGAAGTCCATAGGAAGCGATGTGATCGATGTCTTCGGGGGGGCCATAAGCCATCGACGCGGGAATTCCGACAAGTTCCAGAAGGTCACCAAGACTGTCCTGATCCATCAAATCGAGTTCCGAGACAACGAATTCTGCGCTGTCCCGGCTGAAGCGGGGGGAGATCCAAGGATGGATCGCCGCGAGACATTCCTCTTCATCGGGCGGTGAAACGGTGCCATAGGCTTCCCCAACTTCATGGGAAAACGTCTCTTCGCCATTTTGGAACAGTCGCAAATTCGCCGCAACGCAATCGGACACCATAATCGCGATGGCATCCGTCCCCAAGGTACGTGAGGCCTGCTCGCAAAAGGCCACACTGTACCCCACTCCGGCGGCGACCACCGTCCATCCGGAATGGGACGTAAAAACAAGGGCCTGCACGCTCGGCCCGCCAAAATCGGACAGCGGGGAAACCGCCTCACGCAACGCGTCGGACTCGACAAGTGCGGAGACTCGTTCGGTCTCCGTCGTGCGGATGAGGCTCAGATCAAGATAGAATGACATGGGAACGCACATCCGTTTGAATTCGATGCGAAAAAAACAGACCAGACGAACCAGAAGAATGATGGCAATTCGAACATCGGGATCGTCTTCCGTTCAATGGGAAACGCTTCCCAAGCGAAATGCAATTTGAATCGGTTCAGATCACGGATGAGTCTCCCACGATCGAGAGATGCGGGCACCCACGGCCGAGGAGCGGCCAGAAACAGCTTCATCTTTCACGAAAGACACCACGCACGTTTCACCGATGTGGAGACGGGGTCAAGTGGCAAGCCACACACGTCAACACCACATCATCGGATTTGGGATCCCGAACGTTCCTCGAGGTCCAAAGACAAACAGCCGCGCCGTTCATCCCGGATGGCGTTAGTTGCTGCGAGGTCAACCCTGCGGCGACAGCCAGAGACGCAACAGCCCCCATGGCAAAGGCAGCGAGATAGGGCCAATACATCTTCCTGCCAGTTGTGCGAACCACCCCTCCCGATGCGACCGAGTGCTGATGCTCGCCAGCGGCCAATCGTTCTGCGGCACCTCGCGCGATGGACTCCGCTTCAGGGGAGACTCCAGTCGAGGTCCAACCATCCGAAGAGGACGAACTCAATGTTCCCGAACTCGACTGGCCAACAGAGACAATCGGTTCAACAATCGACTGCATCGCCCGACAGCGAGGGCAATGTTGAAGGTGTTCCACCACATCCCGGGCGCGGGTCTCTCCGTCGAGCAGTCTGTCAAAGATTTCATCGCAAGTGGCCATGGCCATTCACTCGTTGGGAATCAACACATTTCGCGGAGATTCAGTGTATCTCGACGGACCGGGACAGGACAATCTCAGCTCGGCAAAAAAAGCCCCGACTGGGGTTCCAAGCACTCCCATCAATTCAATTCGAAAAGCGTTTGTGTTCGCAGGATCGTGGAGTCCTCGGGAAAGGTATGAAAGGTGTGGACGTTGAGCATTCGTTCGCTCCCTTCGACCTGAATCAGACTCAGCGGGCCCGGGAACAACCGGTTTTTCGCGGGGTATCGGAACGAAAGAAACGCACGGTGAGCTTGCTCTTCGAGCTCCATCTGGACGCGGGAAAACACCGAATACTCCACCGGGTCGATCTGACCGGTGAACCGGTAGCGAAATGGACAGTCCGCTTCGACTTGAAGCTCTTCATCGTCCTGAAAGAAGTAGGTCCGCTGATGACCGAAGGAGGTCAGCACCTGGCTGTCTGGGGCGGTGACTTCGGAGATGCCGTGTTGGCCGTCGCTCAATTGCAGGAAGTGGCCTCCCGAACAGATGCCAAGAGAAACGGAATATTTCGAGGTCTTCAGTCGGCCGACAACCGCCGGACTGAACAATTCGGGGTGCAACGGCCGGGTGAACAACCGATAGCACGTTTCGTGAATGCTCGGGCGGAAGGATTGGGCATTCATTCAGGAGTCTCCTTCCGAAATTGAAATGGGAAATGAGAGTCGAATGGATTTGCTCAAGTATAGGTCGGCTCGTCGGCCCGTCGAAGGGGGATGTTGAAACCTTTTGGGTTTCCGAGGAAACTTCCGCGAGCGGGTTTGTTGCCCCTTGACAGTTGTGTGACGGTCGAATGCTCAGCAGTTGAGCGATCGTCTTTGACAGTGCTTCCTCGAAACTCTTTGCAGGACGTTTTGGTGCCGTTACCCAAAGAATGGCTCATTCAACGAGTGCTCGCCCCGGTCATGCGTCCGGCCGCGCGATTCATTGTGGGGATGATCGCCATTCCGCTTCTGCGTATGGTCCGCGCCCGCGTCCAACCGGACAAAGAATGGGACGAAGAGTTCGAACGGGATCTCGAACAGTGGTTCCGTTCGTCGATCGTCCTGTTCCTGGCCACCAAGAATGTCGAGCAGGCGATCGCCAATTGGATGGACATCAAGTTCCAGATCGAACTGGACCAGTGGTGGGTCACGGCGGGCCGGCTGATGTTGGCCATCGGCGTCGTGGAAACGATGCCGGACCAGCAGTTGTTCTCGATTATTCATCCGGGGCCATCGAAGTTGAAATGGGTC
>JAGQQQ010000008.1 GCA_020426125.1 Planctomycetaceae bacterium | reverse complement strand
GACGATCACATGCTTGTCTTTGGCGGAGATGTAGTTGCCATCTTCCAGGTTGGAGTCGAGAAGGCTCTTCGTGTTCTTTCCGAGAAACTCCATCGCGAAGTGAATCCCCTTCAGGTCGCGGCCCGGAGTTTTGGCAAAGAAATCGTTGGGAACCGTCGCCCCGGTCGCCAGCACAACGGCGTCAAACCGATCCATCAGGTCCTTGGCGTTGATGTCCTTGCCGATGGCGGTGTTTGTCTCAAAGGTGACCCCTTCGTCACGAAGCAACTGCACACGTCGTTCGACCAGTTGCTTCTCGAGTTTCATGTTGGGGATGCCGTACATCAGTAGCCCGCCGATGCGATCGTCCCGTTCGTAGACGGTGCATTCGTGCCCCGCCTGATTGAGCTGCGCCGCAGCGGCGAGGCCGGCTGGTCCCGAACCGACGATGGCGACCTTCTTTCCGGTCCGTTTTCCCGGGGGATGCGGCTTGATCCAGTTCTCCGCAAATCCCCGGTCCACGATCGCTTTTTCGATCGTCTTGATGGCGACTGGTGGTTCGTTGATCCCGAGTGTGCATGAGCCTTCACAGGGAGCAGGGCAGACGCGGCCGGTGAACTCGGGGAAGTTGTTGGTCTTGTGTAACCGATCGAGTGCTTCTCGCCAGTCGTCGTGGTAGACAAGGTCGTTCCACTCGGGGATCAAATTATGGACGGGACACCCGGCCGCCATGCCGGCCATGATGTCCCCGGTATGGCAAAACGGGATCCCGCAGTCCATACACCGGGCGCCCTGCTGCTGGAGCACTTTGAGTTCGATCTTTTCGGCGAACTCGTTCCAGTTTTTGATACGCTGATTCGGATCCGACTCGACGGCCGTCTGACGCGAATACTCTTTAAATCCCGTTGGCTTACCCATATCTCTTCTTCACGGACAAAAAACAGAATGACTCGAAACACGGACTGAGCCGCGACTTGACTGAGGAGCATGCGTTCCGTCAGAACGATTCCGCCATCTCTTCGGGGGAATCGACGCCGGCGGCTTCGGCGGCGGCAGCTCGCTTGAGATCTTCCAGGGCGCGTTTGTAGTCGCGTGGCATGACCTTGACGAACTGGCCGAGTTTGGCGTCCCAATTGTCGAGCAGATCCTTCGCCACGGCGGATGCCGTGTACAGATGGTGCTTGGAAATCATCTCTTTGAGTTCCGCAACATCGTCGGGATCGGTGACAGGATCGAGGTCGACCAATTCCAGATTGCAATGGAGTTCAAACGGACCTCGGTCCGGGGCGTAAACATATGCCACGCCTCCCGACATCCCGGCCGCGAAATTCCGACCGACGGGACCTAGGATCACGGCTCGTCCTCCGGTCATGTATTCGAGGCCATGGTCCCCGACTCCTTCGACGACGGCCTTCGCTCCGGAGTTCCGGACGCAGAACCGTTCCGCCGCAATTCCTCGGAAATAGGCTTCCCCGCCGGTGGCGCCGTAGAGAGCGACGTTTCCGATGATGATGTTCTTCTCCGCATCGAACGTACTTTCCTCCGCGGGGTAGACAATGACTTTGCCGCCGGAGAGTCCTTTCCCAACGTAATCGTTGGCGTCGCCGATGACTTCGATCGTCACGCCCTTCGTCGCCCAGGCTCCGAGCGACTGGCCAGCCGATCCTCGGCATCGCAGGCGGATGGTATCTTCCGGTAGTCCTTGTGGTCCCCAGACTTTCGAAACCTCGTGACTCAGCGTCGTCGCGAAGGCTCGATCGATATTTTGAATATCCACATCGAGCAGAATTGGCTCAGCCGTTTTGATGGCATGCGCACAGCGAGGAATCAGCATCGTCTGGTCGAGCGTCTCTTCCAGACCGTGATTCTGTGCCTTCTGGCAGTGGGTCCCCGCGTTGGGGTAGGGGCTCGTCGCGCGTGTCAGGATCAGTGACAAGTCCAGCTTGCGAGCCTTCCAGTGCGTGGTCTCGGAATCCCATTCGAGCATGTCCGCTCGGCCAACCATTTCTTCGATCGTTCGAAACCCAAGGTCCGCCATGATCTGCCGGAGATCTTCGGCGACCATGAACAGATAGTTGACGACATGGTCCGGTTGGCCATTGAATTTCGCTCGAAGTTCGGGATCCTGAGTCGCGATCCCGACGGGACAGGTATTCAGATGGCACTTCCGCATCATGATGCAGCCGAGAGTGATGAGCGGAGCGGTCGCCAGCCCAAACTCTTCGGCGCCCAGCATGCAGGCGATGGCGACATCCCGGCCGGTTTTAATTTGGCCGTCCGTCTCCAGTCGCACGCGGCTGCGGAGATCGTTCTTAACCAACGTCTGATGGGTTTCGGCAATCCCCAGTTCCCAGGGTAGGCCCGCATGTTTGATCGACGTCAATGGGGACGCTCCCGTTCCCCCGCCATCGCCGGAAATGAGAATCTTGTCCGAGTGTCCCTTCGCGACGCCGGCGGCGATCGTGCCGACGCCGACTTCGGAGACCAGTTTGACACTAATCCGAGCCGACGGGTTGGAGTTCTTCAAGTCGAAGATCAACTGTGCGAGGTCTTCAATGGAATAAATGTCGTGGTGCGGCGGCGGACTGATCAGTCCCACCCCCGGCGTCGAGTGACGGGTCGCCGCAATGATTTTGTCGACCTTGTGGCCGGGGAGTTCGCCTCCTTCACCGGGCTTGGCTCCCTGGGCAATCTTGATTTGCAACTCGTCGGAGTTCGTCAAGTACCACGACGTCACCCCGAAGCGACCGGAGGCAACCTGCTTGATGGCCGACCGCTTGCTGTCCCCGTTGGGAAGGGGCTTGAATCGCTCGGGATCCTCGCCACCCTCGCCGGTGTTGCTTTTGCCTCCCAACCGGTTCATTGCGACCGCCAGTGACTCGTGAGCCTCCGCGGAGATGGAGCCATAGCTCATCGCCCCGGTGCAGAACCGCTTCACGATTTCGCTGGCCGGTTCCACATCGTCGATGGAGATCGGATTTCCCGACTTGAACTTCAGGAGACCGCGAAGCGTGCCCTGGCGATGGTCGCTCTCGTTGACAATCTTAGCGAACCGGTCATAGGCAGCGCGATCGCCCGCACGAGCGGCTTGTTGAATCTCCGCGATGGTAAACGGATTCCAACCATGCTTTTCTCCCGAGTGCCGCCAATGGACGAGTCCCATATTCGGGAGGACGGGAAGTTGCTCTGACTCTTCTCGCGAAGGGTAGCCAAATTCATGACGACGCAAATGTTCCTCCGCGAGGATCTCAAAATCGACGCCGCGAATCCGGCTGGCGGTTCCTTTGAAACATTTCTCAATGACTTCGGGCGACAGGCCGAGAGCCTCGAAGATCTGGGCGCCTTTGTACGACTGCAAGGTGGAGATTCCCATCTTGCCCATCACTTTGAGCATTCCTTTTTTGACCCCTTCGCGGTAGGTCTGAACGATCTTTTCTTCCGTATAGTCGTCCTTGAGGTGGCCAGTGTCTTTGGCATCGCGAATTGCCTCGAAGGCCAGATACGGATTGATGGCATCGGCTCCGTAGCCTGTGAGAAGGCAGAAGTGATGCACTTCACGAGCCTCGGCGGATTCGAGGACAAGGCCGATCCGGGTTCGGAGTTCTTTATTGACCAAGTGATGATGCACAGCTCCGCATGCCAGCAAGGAACTGATAGCAACACGATCATGGCCGGCGGCCCGATCGGAGAGGACAACGAGGGCATAGCCATCGGCAATCGCCTGCTCAGCTTCTTCGCAAACGCGATTCAAAGCAGGCAGAAGTCCCGCGGTTCCTTGAGATTTCTCCCAAGTCGTGTCGATGGTCTTCGTCTTCCAGCCGTTGCTTCCGTCGAGGCTCTTGATGGCCTGCGTTTCTTCATCAGTGAGGATCGGATGGGGAACCCGTAGGCGATGGCACTGCTCCTCTGTCGTGTCCAGGAGGTTGCCTTCTGGACCGATATAACACTCCAGTGACATGATGATCTCTTCGCGGATTGAATCGATCGGGGGATTCGTCACCTGAGCGAAGAGTTGTTTGAAATAGTCGTACAGCAGCCGGGGCTGGTCAGAGAGACACGCCAGCGAGGCGTCGTCGCCCATCGAATAGATCGGGTCTTTCTTAGCGTTCAAGAGTGGGATCAGCATGAATTGCAGCGTCTCGGTCGTAAAACCGAACGCCTGCATTTGCTTGAGGAGTTTGTCTCCCTTGAGACGGGGAATCTCGCCGTTCTTCTGCTTCCAGTTCTTCACCAAATCGCCAAGTTCGACGCGCTGATTGCGGAGCCAATCGCCATACGGACGCTGGCGGGCAACCTCGGTCTTCAGGTGTTCGTCAGCGATCAGTTCCCCCTTCTCGAAGTTGACGAGAAACATCTTCCCGGGCTGGAGGCGGCCTTTCATCTTGACGTTGGCGGGTTCGACATCCAGCACACCGACTTCGCTGGCCATGATCACTTTGTCGTCATGGGTCACATAAAACCGGCTAGGGCGAAGGCCATTTCGATCTAGACATGCCCCGATATAGTGGCCGTCTGTAAAGGAAACGCTCGCGGGGCCATCCCAGGGTTCCTGAAGTGAGGAGAAGTATTCGTAGAAGGCTCGCTTGTCCTCGGGCATGGACTGATGGTTCTGCCACGCTTCGGGGATCATCATCATCGCCACTTCCTGGAGCGTCCGCCCCGAGTGGTACAGGAACTCCATGGCATTATCGAAGTTGCCGGAGTCACTACAGTGCTTCTCGATGATCGGGAACAGTTTCTTGAGATCGTTGCCGAACAGTTTGGAGTCCATCGCGCCCTGACGAGCGAACATCCAGTTGCTGTTCCCTTTGACGGTGTTGATTTCCCCGTTGTGGGCCATGAACCGGAGCGGCTGCGCGCGGTCCCATGAGGGAAAGGTATTGGTGCTGAATCGGCTGTGCACCATCGCGAGGTGGGATTCGAAATCCTCGTCCGCGAGGTCGGGGAAATAATCGAGCATCTGCGCGGGGGTCAGCATCCCTTTGTACACGATGACCTTGGTGGAGAGCGTGCACGAATAGAATTGAAGGGCATGCTTGTGCTCGCTTTCGCGAATGCGGTGGCTCGCCATCTTCCGAATCACGAACAACTGCCGTTCGAGGGCTTCCTGATCGAGGCCGTCCGCGGCGCCGACCAGGAGCATTTCCATGTGCGGTTCTGTCTTCGCGGCCGAGGGCCCAATGTTGGCCTTATCCGGGCGCTGGGGGACATCACGCCATCCGAGCAGTTTCTGTCCCTGGTCGGCGATCAGTTGCCCCACTATCTCTTTGAATTCCTTCCGTGCGGATTCGTCCTTCGGCAGGAAGATAATTCCGGCCCCGTATTTGCCTTTCTCGGGCAAATCGATTCCGAGATCCGCCTTGGCGGCTTTGCGAATAAACTTATCGGGCAGGCCGACCAGCATGCCGGCGCCATCTCCCGTGTTCTCCTCGCAGCCACATGCTCCCCGGTGGGTCATGTGCCGGAGAATCCGCTCTGCATCGAGGATAATCTGATGTGACGGCTGGCCTTTGATGTGAGCCACGAAGCCGACTCCGCAGGAGTCGTGTTCGTAATCACTGGAGTAAAGGCCGTGGTCCTCGGGAAAGGTTCTGATCTGTTCCATCTGCTCTGTCTTCCGATTCACTGCTTAGTAATTTTCGATCTGACTTCGGGTTTGAATTTCTTCGGGATCGATTCGCATTCAGGCGAAGAATTGCTTCGCCGGACAGGCAAATCCGGGGAGTTGTTCGGGAAAGGTGACCAGGTCGTCTCCCGAAAGGGGATGTCCCGACTCCTGGGCCGATTTGTCTTGAAAGATTTGAACGGTTTCGGTTTCGGGGTTGAGGACGCAAACCGCTGCGACGCCCGCCGCGAGGAACTCCCCCACCTTCTTCAAGACTTCACTCCATCGGTCCGACGGCGACATCACTTCAAACGCAATGTCCGGGACGACTTCGAGATACCCTTCAGGCAGGGGACCGGGAGGAGTTTTCTGAAAACTGATAAAGGCCACATCCGGGCCGCGCACGGTATCGGGATCGCGCTCGGTGATGAATCCGGAGTCATTGATAAGGACTCGCCCCAACCTGTGCTTCTTTGCATGAGACTGAATCAAAAACGTGAGTTCCGCGCAGATTTCCCCATGCCTTGGATATGGCTGATTCAATTCGACAATCACCCCACGAATAAGTTCCGTCGGTCCCGACAAATGGTCGAGACTCGCGTACTCCTCGGCCGTCAGCAGCTTGGTGGCTGTCGTCGTCATTGCTGTCTCTCCTTTCTCAGGCGAAACAACTCGCGGACGGATATCCGAAATCCCGGGAGCACGTCCCGAAATTCAACGATGTCATCACCTTGGAGGATCGTGTCCGGTTGGTCAGGAGAAAACAGATGGACCGTCTGATTGGTCGCATCCAAAACGCAGACCGCCGAAACGCCAATGCGGAGGTACTCACCGACCTTGATGATCGTTTCGCCACGCCGGTTTGACGGCGACAGAATCTCCACGGCGAGGTCCGGAACGAGTTCGAGATATCGCCCCGAGAATTCCGTGTCGACGGGGAGTTTCTCGTAGCCGACAAACCAGACATCCGGGCCACGAACGGTATCGGGATTGCGGTCAATGATGACACCGGTGTCGTTCAAAAACACCCAGCCAAGTCGCTGCCGCTCGGCAAACTCATCCAGCAAGCGACCAACACGAGTGCACAACAGGCCATGTTCCGGTTTCGGCGGATTCAATTCCACGATCTCCCCGCGAACGAGTTCCGTCGGTCCCGACAAATCGTCGAGACTCGCGTACTCCTCGGCCGTCAGCAG
>JAGQQQ010000131.1 GCA_020426125.1 Planctomycetaceae bacterium | reverse complement strand
TGTTGATGGCCGGTAAGACCGGGTCTGGTAAATCGACTTTGCTGCACATCATCATCACGACGCTGGCATTCCGATATTCTCCCGATGAAGTCGAGTTCTACCTGATCGACTTCAAGAAAGGTGTCGAATTTAAGGACTACGCCACCAACAATCTGCCCCATGCCCGGGTGATCGCCGTTGAGAGTGACCGCGAGTTTGGCGTGAGCGCACTCCAACACCTGGACCAGGAACTGCAACGTCGCGGCGAACTGTTTCGGAAACATGGCGTTCAGGACATTGCCGGATATCGCAACGAAACGGACAAACCTCTGCCGCGCATCCTGCTGATCATCGATGAGTTTCAGGAGTTCTTCGTCGAGGACGACAAGATCAGCCAGTCGGCGTCACTGCTGCTCGATCGACTCGTTCGACAGGGGCGGGCATTCGGAATCCATGTGATTCTGGGATCGCAGACGCTCGGCGGAGCCTACACGCTTGCCCGCAGTACGATGGGTCAAATCGCTGTGCGCGTTGCCTTGCAATGTAGCGAAGCGGACGCGCATCTGATTCTGAGCGAAGAGAACACGGCCGCCCGCCTGCTCACTCGCCCCGGGGAGGCGATCTACAACGACGCCAACGGAATGATGGAAGGGAACCATCCGTTCCAGATTGCCTGGCTCAACGACGCACAGAGAGATGGCTATCTTCAACAGATTCAGGAACGCCTGCTCCGACGGGGAATGGACGCCGAACCGGCAATTGTTTTCGAAGGAAACATCCCTTCGGATCTGATACGCAACGACCAGTTGTCGGAACAGATTGATCAGTTCTCCTCCCGGGAGAAACCGGTGACGCATCCGACGATCTGGTTGGGAGACTCGGTCGAGATTGCTCCGCCGACAGCTCTGACATTCCGACACGAAAGTGGAAAGAACCTGCTGATCCTCGGTCCCGACGGAGATGCGGCGATGGGAATTCTCTCGTCATCGCTTGTTGCTCTGGCTTCGGCACGGACATCGGGTGAAGAGAAGACCCCGTCCTTGTATCTGCTCGATGGAAGCTACCCAGACAGCGATGAAGCCAAGGTCTGGAAACAGATCGCGGAGACGCTTCCAGTGGGAATTGTCTCCGTCGATGGACATCAAGTCGGGGAAATGTTGGGGGCGCTCACGACTGAACGCCAACGCCGTGAAGACGAGAACGAACGCCAGGCGGCGCCGATTTTTGTGTTGATTCACCATCTGGCGAGGTTTCGAGATCTTCGCAAAGGAGAAGACGACTACGGTCTCGGCGGCTTCGGCGGCTCCAACGTGGACAAGCCTGTTGAACCCGGAAAACTCTTCTCCGACTTGCTGACCAAAGGACCGGAGTACGGCATTCATTTTCTGATCTGGTGTGATTCCTACAACAATGCCGACCGCTGGCTGAGCCGCAATTCGCTTCGGGAAATGGAATTGCGAATTGCCTTGCAGATGAACGCCTCCGACTCCAGCAACTTCATCGATTCCCCGGCGGCCTCTCGGTTGGGCACCCATCGGGCATTGCTCTATCGCGAAGAGACGGGGATGACGGAGAAGTTCCGCCCCTATGGTGTCCCCCCGCTCAATTGGCTGGAGACCGTGCGTCATCGTTTACAAAGCGGCGCCGGGGCGGACGTCGCCACCAGCATTGAAGAGTTCAGCATCATGTAACCGTTTAGCCGGTGCCCACCGGGCACCGCTTTCTCTTGACAGTTCAGATTGCCCGGCAGTCTTGTGCGGTTTGCAAGACATGATCATGTGCCCGTAATATTCGCGGCGAATTTCTGAGAATTCTGAGTCCAACGATCCGTGACCCGCGAAGAAGAACCGTAATGTCCATGCCATCTCCAGAGACGCTCACACTCCGTCAACTTCAGCAGTTGATCCGCGACATGTACTCGTCCAAGGACGAGAAACGGGGGATCGACGGCACCTTCATGTGGCTGATGGAGGAAGTGGGCGAACTCGCGGGAGCGCTCCGGGAAGGCAATAAAGAGGAACTGGCGAAGGAGTTCGCGGATGTGCTGGCCTGGCTGGCGACCATTGCCAACGTCGCCGAGATCGACTTGGAAGCCGCCGTTCTCCAGAAATACGGCCAAGGCTGCCCCGGTTGCGGACAGATGGTCTGTGCCTGTAGTGAAGCGGAGAAGCCGTAACCGAGACAGCGATGGGTTGTCCTTTGGGTTCTGGCCCATCAAGGAATCATGGCACAAGGACGGGAACACGGTGATTGGTGACTTGGAGAGTGTGGAACTCGGGGAAGTCAGCGCGGTCTACAATCCGGCGTACCGCCAGCAGGCCCAGATTTCTGTTAGGGCAATGGAGCAGATGAAGAGGTTCCAGAAAGTGCCGATGAGTTTGTTGGAGAAAAGACAGCGGTTGGGGGAGTTGTCCTGTTAGTCTGATTTTTTGATGGTTACTCTGAGAAGTTCAAGAGTCTCCGTCAAAACCTGTAGTTTGTTAGCGAAACTGGTCTGCAAGTTGCATTCCTCGCCTTTCCGAAAGGAGGGCGATGCCCATGTTGACGCCTGCATCTTTCCCTTCATTGGGACAGTTTGACGTGGCGTCCAGGACGGATGACCGTAAGCAACTCTCGGACGAGCAATGGTTTCTTATCGAAGACTTGTTTCCCTGGGAGCCTCCGTCAGA
>JAGQQQ010000130.1 GCA_020426125.1 Planctomycetaceae bacterium | reverse complement strand
TGAAGGGAAAGACGCAGGCGTCAACATGGGCATCGCCCTCCTTTCGGAAGGACCAGGAATGCAACTTGCGGACCATCTTCATCAGCAACCTACAGGTTTTGACGGAGACTCAAACGATTGGCTCATGTCAGGCTGCGCCCAACCCCTGCATTCGCCGCCAGGCGCTCACTTGCCCCAAGTGCATCATGATATGTCCGCCAACATAGAAAGCGTGCATGGATCCCAGTGTCGGAAACAGTTCGGCCATCCGTCCGCCAAGCGGATTCGGTTGCTCGAAGACTGCCCCATCGGATTCTCGCAACAATGGCAATACCGCTCTGTAACCTTGAAAGAAAGACGATGTCACATCTTCCATTGGCGGATATACTGTCCCGTCCGGGTCGTCCTGGCACGTGGCATCCTTCGAGAAGACTTCGGCGAACTGAGTCGGCGGAGCGATCGCGGCGGTGTCTCCCCCAAGTGCTTCAACGATCCGAATGGGGTAAAGACTCAAGTGGCCGTAGACAAACGCAGGATGGTTCGACGTCACGACATGGCCGCCCGGTGTTGCAAAACGGGCGAACGTCTCCGCCGGGACATCTTTCAAAAGCCGTTCCGCGTAACTCAAACTGAGTTGCAGGGAATCGGCAATCGCGTTTCCGATCGCGCTGGACATGGTTTTTCCTCATGATGTGAGCCGAATGGACGTTCTGGGGAGATCAGGTCGGGCAAGGCCCTATTGGCTTCGGCTTGCCGAGCGATTCCCAGGTCCGTAGTTTATGGAGGACGAATGCGATATACCAACCCTCTGAAGCTTCGTATTCCCGTCGGTCGTCGCGTTTCGCTGAGGAGTAGTTTTTGAGGAGTTTGTCGGCTCTCAGCTCGATCGTCTTTCACAGCCCCGAATGGACGGCTGTCCTGATCACGGTCTTGATTCTTTTCGCCGCTCTGACGATCGTTTCCACCCTTTTCTCGTCGAAGGGGACGCTCCCTTGGCGGATGGGGCTGGCGAGCGTCAAAATTGCCGCCGGAGCTCTGTTGACGATTTGCCTCGTGGACCCCCAATGGGCGTCTCAACGGATGAAGCCGGGGGAGAATATCATCGTCATGCTGGCGGATCAGAGTTCGAGTATGTCCATTAAGGATTCTCCCGATGCGAGCCAATCTCGTGGAGAGATCTTCCAGAAAGAACTCGCAGATCTGGAATCTGAGTGGCAGACCCGGCTGGCTCAGGATTTCGACGTCCGTCGGTATCGGTTCGACACGAGTCTCGCTCAGACCAGCGACTACAAGATGATGGATTTCACTGGTCGATCCTCAAACCTCTGGCACTCGCTCAAGACGCTCGCCGACCGCTATCACGCGCCTCGCAATGACAGGGACCCAGAACACCGTCTCGCGGGCGTCCTGCTCTTTTCGGACGGCAATCTCACCGACGAACCGGAATCCAGCGAGATTCCGATTGGCGTTCCGATCTATCCCGTCGCAATTGATCAGCAGCATGCTGCGGGAGACCTATCGATCGGCAATGTGTCTGTGGCGGAAACCAATTTCGAAGATTCCCCCATCACGATCGGGGCCGACATCAGAAGGACCCGGGATCTGTCTGGTCCGGTGACCGTCGTCCTGGAACCGGTCGATGGAACAGAAGAATCCGAACGTCAGACCAAGACCATCCCATTATCGAACGTTGTCCAGAACATTCGCTTTCAAGTGAAACCCCTGAAGACGGGGCCCATTTTTTACCGTCTCCGGGCATTTTTCGAAGGTCAGGAAGATCTCCTGGACACACCTGACAAAATTGAAGAGGCGACGACCGTGAACAATGAACAGTTCGCCGTCGCAAACCGGGATGCCCAGCCCCATCGCCTGTTGTATGTCGGGGGGCGTCCCAACTGGGAACACAAGTTTCTGAGTCGGGCGATGGAAGACGATCGGTTGTTGCAGCTAGTCAGCCTCGTGAGAATCGCCCGGAAGGAAGCTAAGTTCGACTTCCGAGGCCGAGTTGGGGATGACAACAATTCTCTGTTCCGAGGCTTTAACGACGGAGCGGACGACGGAACTGAAAACTATGATGAGCCGGTCTTGATCCGTCTCAACACACGCGATGAATTGGAACTCAGCCAAGGGTTTCCCCAGACGAAGGCTGAACTTTACCAGTACGATGCTTTGATTCTCGATGATGTCGAGGCGGCGTTCTTGACTCGGGATCAGATGTCGCTCGTCGACAAATATGTCTCCGAACGTGGCGGCGGATTGGTCATGCTGGGGGGGCGGGATTCATTTCACCATGGCGGATGGGACAAGACACCAATCGGAGATGCGATCCCCGTGTACATCGACCGCCCCGGAGTTCCCAACCCCGAGGAGATGTTCGCCTGGGAACTCACACGCGAAGGCTGGCTCGAAGACTGGATGCGGCTTCGCGAGACCGAGGGCCCCGAACGGACCCGGATCGCGGAGATGCCTCCCTTCGCGATTGCCAGCCCTGTTGGTGGCGTGAAGCCAGGGGCACGGATTCTTGCCGCTCTGAACGATGGCACCGGCCGGACCCTGCCCGCGCTTGTCACTCAACAATATGGCCGCGGACGGACTGCGGCCTTGTTACTCGGGGACTTTTGGAAATGGTCGCTCAAGCAGGAGGACAAGACCGAGGAAGACCCGGGAAAGTTTTGGCGGCAATTTATCCGTTGGTTGTTGGCGGACGTTCCCCGGCGAACCGAGGTCACGACGGAGTCGTTCCACTTGGGGGGAGTCCCCGCGACGCAAATCAAAGTGCGTGTCCGTGACCAGGAGTTTCAACCGTTTGAGGGTATCGGCGTGAACGTCGCTGTCCAACAGCCGGATGGGCAGGTGATCGAGCTGGATGCCCAGCCGAGCCTTGAGGAGGCGGGACTCTTTGAGGCGGTCCATGTTTCTCGGCAAAATGGCATGTACACGGCGACTGTCTCTACTCCCGGTGATGAACGGACACCCGCTGAGACACTCAAAGTCGGCTGGGTCAGTTCCCCTTCGGCCCAGGAATTTGAGCGAACAGCTTGGGATCGCGACACGCTTGAGCGGCTGGCCAGGGAGACCGGGGGAGAAGTGGTGGCGATCGATGAACTGAATACGTTTGTCTCGTCGTTACCGACAAGGAAGCTTCCAGTCATGGAAACGCAAACGTCACCATTGTGGCATCGGCCCTGGTTATTAGGGGCTGTGATTTTGCTCCTCGCCGTAGAATGGGGATTGCGACGAATGCGAGGGATGGCATGACGCATCATCATCTGTTGGCATTGATGCTAACCACTGTGGCATTGTGTTCGTCGGTTGTGGCTGCCGAGGAGGATCTGGAAAAAGGGATCGCTGGCTCGAAGACGGTCCGAGGTGATCTGGTTATCCTCATCGGCTCTCCTGGGACCGAGGAGTTTGGCAGTCAATTTCATGAATGGGCCAACCGCTGGAAATGGGCCGCCGACAAGGGGAACTGGAAGACGGAGACACTCTCCGCCACCTCCCTACGTGAACCGATGTTGCCGCGAATTCGGACGGCTTTCGAGTTGTTGAACAAGGAATCCGACTTGCCGGTTTGGGTGGTGCTGATCGGTCATGGCACATTTGATGGCCGTGACGCGAAGTTCGCGATTCCTGGAGCCGACCTTGATCCCGGCCAGTTGCGGGAAATGTTGAAAACCTCGACACGACCGACGGCTGTGGTCCTCTGTTTTTCGTCGTGCGCTCCATTTCTCCCCGAACTATCCCAACCGGATTCGATCATCCTTTCCGCGACGAATTCAGGGAATGAAGTCAGCTTCTCCTACTTTGGGAAATATCTCTCCTCCGCGATCGGAAGCCCGGAAGCGGACTTGGATAAGGACGAGCAGACGTCCTTATTAGAAGCCTTCTTGTTTGCCGCGCGTGAGACAGCCAACTTCTATGAATCCGCCGGTCGACTGGCGACAGAGCACCCATTGATCGAGGACAACGGAGATGGGAGACCCGTTCCCCCGGAAGGGTTTGATGGTCTCCGACCGGTCAATCGGGACGACCAAGCGGAACTCCTGCCAGATGGGCTGTTGGCCCATCAATGGCATCTCATCCCCAGCGAGGCGGACGCGGGACTTTCCCCCGAGGTTCTCGCGAAGCGGAACGAGTTGGAACTGGCCATCGCAAAATTGCGGTCTCACAAGACTGAGTACACGCAAGAGCAATATTACACGGAGATCAAGGATTTGCTGCTCCAGATGGCGGATCTGCTCATCGAAGACGAGCCCGAGAGTCGTCCCCCTGAGGTTCCATTGCCGGAAGTGATCTCAGTGGAGCAGGCACAGCTCAATACGACCTCTCCGGGATGAACGGCCAATCCCTCATTTTCCCGACCGGCCGTGCGTATCCGACCGATGCTCATGAGCGGACCGCACAACTACCAAGTCAGGAATTCGTCGATTTGTAAGATCCCAACCTTCTGCATCAGAACGACAATCACCAGCGCGGGGGATACCAGTCGTAGGGACCAAATCCATAGGGTCTTCGCCCAGCCGGACAGGTCATGCACCTCCGCGTCCCTTAAGCGGGTCGGCATGACCCAACCCGAATAGATCGCAATGAATAGCCCACCGAGTGGCAGCATCCAGTTGGACGCGAGGTAGTCCATCGTGTCGAA
>JAGQQQ010000129.1:3938-4244 GCA_020426125.1 Planctomycetaceae bacterium | reverse complement strand
TTTCTAAAAACTTCCACGACCGCCGCAGCGATGCTCGCGGCGCCGGCGTTTGTCCGAGGCCAGAATCTCAATTCCCGATTGCAGATTGCCGGGATCGGTTGCGATGGTAAGGGTTGGTCCGACATCAAAGAAATGTCGACCCACGGCAAAACCAAACTGGTTGCTTTCTGCGATGTCGATCTGGCACGAACCGAAAAGGTGAAGGAACTCAATCCGGAGGCTCCCATCTTCCAGGATTATCGGGAGATGCTTGCAAAACTGGGAGACAAGATCGACGCGGTAACCGTTTCCACACCGGACCATATG
>JAGQQQ010000129.1:0-3806 GCA_020426125.1 Planctomycetaceae bacterium | reverse complement strand
ACCAGATCCATTCCCACAAATTCTATCGAACGGCTGTTCATGCGATTCAGAAAGGAGCCATCGGCAAGGTCAAGCAGGTCCATTCCTGGTGTGCGGCCACCGGACATGGAAAATCCGGTTTCATGGACCGCCCGAAGAATCCCGTCGAGCCTCCCAAGACCGTCGACTGGAACCTTTGGATTGGTGTGGCTCCGATGCGGCCCTATGGAGTCGATCGCTGCTACCACCCCTGGGGGTGGCGGGATTGGCAAGACTTCGGGAACGGGGCACTTGGTGATTTTGGTTGCCATATCCTGGATCCCGTCTTTACAGCATTAAACATTCAGGGAGCCCCAAAGACCTTCAAGACGACCCACTCCGGAATGAATGACGAAGTCTGGCCGGCTCAAACGCAAGTGGACTATGTCTTCGGAGGGACGGAGCACACCACCGGCAAAGACTTGGCGATCACCTGGTACGACGGCGGACTCCTTCCCAGCGTCCGGGGTTCACACGTCCCCGGCGATCAGGCGTTGCCTCGGAGCGGCTCGCTTTTCATTGGGGAAACCGGCAGTCTGATCCTACCGCACGTTGGAGCTTTGAAGTTGTTCCCCAGCGAAAGTTCGGCGGACGCCCAGATCGAGGAGGCGGAGGATCTCAACCATTACCACGGTTGGGTCGATGGCTGCCTTTCCGGGAAGCAGCCGTCCGATGGCTTCGAATACGGCGGTCGACTCACCGAAGCAGTCCTCCTGGGGAACATCGGCGCCAGGTTCCAGGGACAGACATTGGCCTGGGACGATCAAGCGATGAAGATCACCAACGTCCCGGAAGCCAATCAGTGGATCAAACGGGAGGCCCGAACCGGCTGGGAGATTCCACCAGCTGGGTAGGCCTCTGCCTGACAATCAACATTCCGTTTTTTCGCACAGGCGGGCGCATCGCGCGCCGGCCTGTGTCGTGTTTGCAATACAGCAGGTTCCGCCCGGGACAGATGACCTATCCACTTCGACGGCTACAGAATGAAAGGATTGATCCAGAGAGTCCCCAAGCCCCAAAGCTCTTCTGTCAAACGGTCTCCCGTTTGATGACGGATTGTTGGATTTGCATGGAATCCCAGAGGCGATAGAACAGGGGTCAGGTCGGTCCAATTGAGCAGACGCCAAGTGACTATTCCGGCATGCTTCACGATCTGACAGGGAGTGTGGATCCTCTGGTCGAGGAATGTTCGAGACTCCATCGTCAATAGACGCCGTTGTTCCAGTTCCTGTGTTCCACAGTGACGGGGAGCGATCGGGCGCAGGAGTGCTGTCCAGGCTTTCCGAGTCCAGGCCAGTGACGTGAATCCGCGTGTCAGCGCCGTTGCTGATCAGGTTCAGCATCAGTCCGACCCCGCCTTGGCAGATGCCATGTCTACGTTCGGACAGTTCGTAACGAATGGAATTCGATCCAATCACCGGCGGGATCTGGCTGCCAAGCCAAGACAGAGTTTCAAGCGATGTTGAGCCGACTGCCTTCCCGATTGAAGTCGATTTACGACAACGCGAGGACGTTCAGATCGACGAGGCTCTGGATGATGTCGTACAAATCTTCGCGATCGGCGTAACGATACTTCGAATCGAGTGAACTGATGCGAAGCGGACCGCGACTCAGGGCGAGGATCACGCGTTCGATATCGGCGTCGATCACGGCCGTTTCCACCTCTCCGCCGACGAGGTAAACAAGTACGCGGCAGACGATCTGGTCGCTCTCGATGCCAAATGCCGTTGCTTCGAGGTTGGCCCAGACGTGCACGGGATTCAGGTGCACGCAGAGAGTGCGATCTTTGCCCAGTTTGCGTTTGAGGTGCCCATTGCGATGACACAGCGATTGAAACCGCAGTTGAGCCAACCGCCGTTCCAAGGCCAGTTCCTCCACGGCGGTCCTTGACTCCAGCCAGGCGATCAATTGCACGTCGTCTTGTCCCATCCCGGCGCTCGTTTCCAGCCAGGCGAGGAAAGCGTCCAGTTCGGATTTGGGTGGAGCCTTTGCTCCTCGTTGAAAGTAGGCCGCCAGCGCCCCTTCCAGGGCGGGGAACTCCCGGGCCTCGTCTTCCATGGCGAGAAGCATTTGCTCGATTGTCTGTCGATCCAGTGATTCGAACTCCGTCAGCGGGATGGTGCGAGAGCGGGCGGACTCAACAGGAGCAATCATCGACGACCTCATGCACTGGGGGGGTGTGCGACGGGGAGCAATTCAAAAGGCATAAAAAAAGGTGCCGCGATGAAAAAGGACGCGACGGGCGGTTAACGTCCAGTTCACCTGCGGCACCGGGCTTCAGACTGGTTCCGAATGACCATTCGCAACGAGTCCATCTGTCTCGGTGGGTGGTGGTTCGCCTCAGGCGGCACCAGTGGTTCTCCACCACCCTTTATGGTGATCGCAATCCCCGAAGGGCTGCGGTTGTTCTTGATGCCAGGCGTAATAGGCAGATGCCATGCCAAAACGGGAAAGGTGCAGTTGGAACTCTGTAAAGTTATGCAAAATTGTGCGTTACGACATTTTTCCAGAGCAGGGGGAAATGTTCTTCTATGTCGTCTGTTTGATTTATCCATAGTCGAAATGATGCCGTTTCCACCGTTGGGGAGCGATTTCGCACAGCTTGAATCCCTGATAGGGGTCTGGTACCGTCCGCATTCAGTTTTTGAATCACTTGCAGAGGGAAATTCGATGTACAACGTGACTCTCATTCCCGGCGATGGCGTCGGCCCTGAAATCGCCGAAGCGACCCGGAAATGCGTGGATGCCACTGGAGTCAAGATTGACTGGGACGTGCAGGAATGCGGCATCGAAGTCATCGAGAAAGAAGGGAAGGTTCCCGAGCGGGTTCTTGATTCCATCAAGAAGAACCAGGTCGCGCTTAAGGCCCCGATTACGACCCCGATCGGCAAGGGGTTCCGCAGCGTCAACGTCTATCTTCGTCAGGAATTGAATCTGTACGCCTGCGTCCGTCCCTGCAAAACATACAAAGGAGTCCGAACCTATTACGCCGACAGCAATGTCGACTTGGTGCTCATTCGTGAGAACACGGAGGACCTGTACGCCGGCGTCGAGTTCCAGGCAGGCGCGGAGAAGACGGCCGAACTGATTGAGACCATCAATAAGTTCGCCACCGGAAAGAAGATCAACACGCCCCCCAACAAGACGGGCGTAAGCATCAAGCCGATCTCCTACGAAGGGACTCGCCGAATCGTTGACCACGCGTTTCAGTACGCCGTGGCGAATGAACGGAAGACGGTGACCTCCGTCTGCAAAGCGAACATTATGAAGTTCACCGACGGACTCTGGTACGACGAGTCCCGAGCCGTCGCCCTAGCTTATGGAGCCAAATTCGAATGGGAAGATCTCGCCGAAGGAGTCTCGCCTGACCCGGAGTTGGTCGGCAAGGTCTCCGACACCAACGGCTCCGTCGAATACAACGAACGGCTGATTGACAATATGTGTATGCAGCTTGTGCAGAAGCCGGAGTTGTATGATGTGATTGTGACTCAGAATCTCTACGGTGACATCCTGAGTGACCTGTGTGCCGGCTTGGTTGGCGGTCTTGGCGTGGCTCCCGGCGCGAACATCGGCACCGAGGGGGCGATCTTCGAAGCGACCCACGGCAGCGCCCCCAAATACAAAGGCCAGAACAAGGTCAACCCGACAGCACTCATCCTGTCCGGCAAGATGATGCTGGAACACCTGGGGGAACGGGAAGCCGCCGCCAAGCTCGATCGAGCCGTCGCCGCCGTGATTGAAGAAGGCAAGAACGTCACCTACGACATGAAAGCCGACCGCAACGACCC